>NZ_JAAFZF010000025.1:0-42277 GCF_010614825.1 Neobacillus sedimentimangrovi | reverse complement strand
GAACCGACTTTCAGCACCCCCTCATGCGAGGGGATGAATTATCCGGTATTAGCTCCGGTTTCCCGAAGTTATCCCAGTCTTACAGGCAGGTTGCCCACGTGTTACTCACCCGTCCGCCGCTAACCAACAGAAGCAAGCTTCTATTGGTCCGCTCGACTTGCATGTATTAGGCACGCCGCCAGCGTTCGTCCTGAGCCAGGATCAAACTCTCCAAAAAAGTTGATTAGCTCATAAAATTAACGTTGGCTTCGTTTCGATAGGAACGAATGTTATGATTAGTTGACGTTTTTGTTTGTTTAGTTTTCAAAGAACAATTATTTTAAAAGATAGCTTGTTTATCTTTTTGTCACTCAAAAGCGACTTCTTTAATGTATCACATCTCACTCCTCGAAGTCAACACATTTTTTAAAATTTCTTTTTCGCTATTTGACATTCTCGAAGAGGACGAAAATTAATATAACATGTTTAATAAATGATTGCAATATAATATTTTATTTTTTTTTTTACAAACAAATATTCATTAAAATTATTTTTACATCTTTTTTTAATGGATATCCCAAATTATTAAGAAAAAATAAAACAAAAATCTCTCCTAGTTATAAATACATTTGGCTTTTAATTCATTAGTTCATATAAGTTCTCCCATAACAACTGCATGAATGTGATAGAATATATGTAATAACATCGTGTTTAAAATTATTTATCCAATGGACGTGAATAAAAAATGTTAGGAATGGATCTTGGCGTTTTAATAAAACTTGGCATATCAGCTTTATTAGGATTAATCATCGGACTTGAGCGGGAATTAAAACGAAAGCCTGTCGGTTTAAAGACGAGTCTTGTTATTTCCGTTGTCAGCTGTTTGCTTACGATCGTTTCTATTGAATCGGCGTATATGTTTCCACCTTCCGATGAAGTGAGAATCACGATGGATCCACTCCGTCTCGCAGCGCAGATTGTTTCAGGTATTGGTTTCCTTGGCGCAGGCGTAATTTTAAGACGAGGTAATGACAGTATCTCCGGTTTAACGACCGCTGCTATGATTTGGGGAGCTGCAGGAATTGGTATTGCCGTTGGTGCGGGTTTTTACCTAGAGGCTTTTGCAGGGGTTGCCCTCTTAATTATTAGTGTTGAGTTTGTCCCAGCCATCATGAAAATTTTCGGACCAAAACAGCTCCGCGAAAAAGAAGTCATGCTCCAATTATTTATTAAGGAAAAGGAACAAATTGATAAAGTCATTTCCTACATGCTTGAAAAAAAATATATCCTTCGCCGGATTCGTATTAAAGATTTAGACAATGGTGATCATCTTGTACAAATATTAGCAGCAGTAGATTATCGAGAAAAGACTACTGATGTATATGCCGCTGTTTCGGAATTAGAAGGAGTTAATCGGGTGGAAATTGAAAGTATGAGTTAGACGAGAAAAATTTTTTGCCTTCAAAATTTTTCTCTTGCAAGAATTAGTAAATATCGCTATAATACTTCTTGTACTAATTCATTGGGGGCTTAGCTCAGCTGGGAGAGTGCTTGCATGGCATGCAAGAGGTCACGGGTTCGATCCCCGTAGTCTCCATATAATTAAAAGCTTGGATATTTTATATCCAAGCTTTTTTTCATGGTTACTTATTCTTGGTAGGCTTCGCACACTTCTTCATTTTGAATATGATTTTGATCAAGATTTCATACTATGTCAGCAATATTCAGTTCAACTAGTAAAATTCTTTCCTTTCTTTATTTGGTATAAATTATTTCGTATCAAACATTATATATGTATTTTTAAGATTTAATGCTCCCCCATTTGTCTACATTCGCTGCTCCCTACCCTCATACATATCTCCTCTTACTCAAGATGATATTTATGATTTATTAATAGAAAATCTACACTAATCTATTATTAATTTTTATTGTTACAAAAAACCTTAATTATAAACATTGATAGGAATAATTAACCATATCTTATATTTTTTTTGAATTTCCTCTTGCAACATAAAATCCAATAAAATTATAATAATAAATGTAATAATTTTTTAAAATTTCCGAAAATACTGTATAAAGGAGGGGGTAGAAGACAATTTTACTTACACATGGCTTGTATGAACGTCATAGTTATTTTTTACTTAAATTTAATATCCTTTTTTCTTGAACAAAAGGTGAAATTTTGAAAGGGGGCCCTTTATATTGGAGGCAAAAAAAGTTAAAACCGTTCCCGAAAACGATTACCAATCTATTGTCCAATCTCCTTCGTTTCAAACATTACTCTCCGAAAAGAAAAAATTTATCATTCCTTTAACCATTTTCTTCTTTAGTTTTTACTTTGCATTACCAATCTTAACTTCCTACTCTACTGTGTTAAATACGAAATTTATCGGTGATATTACTTGGGCATGGGTTTTTGCCTTCTTACAGTTTGTTATGACTTGGGGACTGTGTATGCTTTACTCTAAAAAAGCAGCCAAATTTGATGAGTTGGCTGACAAAGTCCTTAAGGAAGGGAGGGACAGCTGATGAATACTCCTGCATTTCTTATGTTCCTCGGAATTGTACTCGTGACATTAGTCATTACATATTACGCCTCTAAAAAAACAAAGAATGCCAGTGAATTTTATACAGCCGGTGGCGGTCTTACCGGGTGGCAAAATGGGCTGGCTATTGCGGGAGATTACATGTCTGCTGCTTCTTTCCTAGGTATTGCCGGCGCGGTAGCCTTGCAAGGTTTTGACGGTTTCTTTTACAGTATTGGCTTCCTTGTAGCCTATCTTGTAGTACTCTATTTAGTCGCAGAACCACTAAGAAACCTTGGAAAATATACGTTTGCCGACATGATTGCGGCCCGTTTTGATGCAAAGAAAATCCGTGGATTTGCGGCCATGAATACAATTACCATTTCTATTTTCTATATGATTGCACAACTAGTCGGTGCAGGTGCACTGATCAAACTATTATTGGGATTGGAATATACAACTTCTGTTTTGATTGTAGGTGTATTAATGACGGTTTACGTCATATTTGGAGGAATGCATGCCACCAGCTGGGTTCAAATCATAAAAGCAATCCTGTTAATGGGTGGTACCTTCTTAATATCAATCATTGTTTTTGCCAAGTTTAACTTCAGTATTACCGATATGTTTGCTCAGATGAAAACAGCCACACCGTTAAAAGAAGCATTTTTAAATCCAGGTGTGAAATATAAAGATGGGCTCGATACATTATCATTAAATATGGGACTTGTTCTTGGTACAGCAGGACTGCCACATATCCTTGTGCGCTTCTTTACTGTAAAAGATGCTAAAACCGCTCGTGCCTCTGTCGTATATGCTACATGGGTTATTGGCTTGTTCTATGTGATGACCATTTTCCTCGGCTTCGGTGCCGCAGCATTTGTTGGTAATGAACGAATTATCGCCGCAAACCCAGCTGGCAATATGGCTGCACCTCTTTTAGCAAAGGTACTTGGCGGCAATATGTTATTTGCTTTTGTTTCCGCGGTAGCATTTGCAACCATTCTAGCAGTGGTCGCTGGTCTAGTATTAACAGCAGCGTCTGCGTTCGCTCATGATTTTTATAATGAAATTTTGAAAAAAGGGAAAGCAACAGAGAAACAGCAGGTAAATATGGCACGATATGCAGCACTCGGCGTTTCCATCGTCTCCATCATTCTAGCTTTAGGTGCTCAAACATTAAACGTCGCCTTCCTTGTTTCTCTTGCGTTTGCAGTGGCAGCTAGCGCGAATTTGCCGGTTATCATTTACACAATCTATTGGAAGCGATTTAATACGACAGGCGCCATTTGGGCTATGATTGTCGGTCTTGTTTCAGCAGTTGGTTTAGTATTAATTAGCCCGAATGTTTTCAGCCCGGAAGCTGGAAAGGCGATCTTTGTTGGTAATCCAATATTCCCTTATACAACTCCAGGAATTGTTTCTATCCCACTAGGCTTCTTGGCCGGTTATCTTGGGACGATTTTCTCTAGTCAAAAAGCGGATGTTCATAAATTTGAAGAGGTGTTGGTCAAATCCAATACTGGCATTGGGTTAACTGACAGATAATACAGAACAACATTGTCAATACAATGGGGTCTGATTTAAATCATAAATAGTTCTGTATCGGTAGAGAAAACTTAAATAAACGTATAGATATAGTGCTAAATCACAAAGGGTTTAGCACTATATTTTTTGTAATTAAACCATAGGTTTTATGATTTTTGAACAAAATGAACTAAGGGAAACACACTATAATTAGCAGAGTAACAATAACTATCCCTCTGCTAATAAAAAATGCGTATTGATCTGCTATTTGTGTTTAATTTGCTATTAAAGATTCAGTCTCAGGACTTATTTAAAATTGAACTACGGTCTCAAGATACTATATAAGGATAATGATAGATTTGTAGTAAAGATGATGATTTTAGTGAGTAAAAAGATATGAATTTTTAATGTAAAATATTGGAGAATTAAAAGAGAGGATCAATGGATGAAGAAAACAAAACATCAGTTAAAAGATTCAAGCAACTAAAAAGTTACAAATTACTATTGTTTTATGTTCTATTATTTTTACCATTGGTACAACCATCCACAATTTTGTTATTATTAATCCTCCATTAATTGAAACCATGATGCAAATGGCAGGTGTAACTGACCCTCCTGGTAAAGCATTAGAATTTACATTTGGGTTTAGAATAGTTGGATGTCTATACATTATTGGTAATGCATTAGGTGTATTGGCTTTAAATAGCCGTTCAAGAATTTTATGGTGGATTATATTATTGGTAAATATTACTCAAGCTACTGGACCTATTATGATACCATCATCGATGTGGACAGTAGTTTACGACGTTTATGGTGTGTTAGGGCTTTTACCAAGTGTGATTACAGATGGTGGAGCAATTATCTTATCTTTAGTAATGATTTTTTCTATGTTGAAGTATCGTACTACTTGGGCACAGAGACCCTATTAATAAAAGAGGTGTTTAAGTGAAGAATAAAATTTAGAAAGATTTAATAAACGCTTGGATTTTTTCCAAGCGTTTTTTTGTGTTATATGTCCACATTATCTTAACTACATAAAAAACCAAAGGAACTATAAATTTTTCAAATGAAATTTTTATGTTTCCTTTCACATGGAAATGATTGCATTTTTTACAGCCACTTTCAGTTTGTTTCCTCATGGTTATAAAACAATTATGAGAATTGCCCTGCCTCTTTCCGATGTAGGCTTTATCTATACTGCATTCAATCCTTTTACCTGCCCAAGCTCTTATCTTGATCAAGCATTCTCACCATATTAAGAAAATCTGATCCACAACTCTAATTCGTATAAATCCCTTTAAACGAGAAAAAAACTATCCTATCACGGAATTTTTAAAGGAGGGATTTAAGTGCCTGAAAATTGTTTTTACTGTTCCGAAGAGCCCAATGAAAAGGAGCGTCATTATGTTTCATTTTTCTCTGAAAATACCGAAAGAGATGAACCGCTTTGCAAAGAATGTTATTAAGAATGGCTGCATGGTATTAAAGGTTAATTAAACAACAAAAGGGCAGTTCATACTGCCCTCATTTTTAACGAACAAACTCTTCTACTTCTCTTACCTTGCTTCCATCATAATCAAGATGAAGCAATTTAACCATCATATTTGAAAAGGTTTTCTGTAAGGATGAGACAAGACTATCTCCCTTGCCTTTTTCAATAAAGCATAGGACTGTTGGGCCTGCTCCGCTTAATGCCACACCAAATGCTCCATTTGCCTTGGCAAATGCCTCGATTTCATCATAAATTGGAATTAACGGCTTGCGGTATGGTTGATGGAATCGATCTCGTTCCATCATTTTACCCACTAATTCCCAATTTTGACTTAATAAGGAAGCCACTAAAACATTGGCAGTTGAAGATGCTATAATCGCTTCATTCATGGAAAATTGCCCTGGAAGCACATTTCGGGAATCCTTCGTTAATAGAATCTCATGAGGAATGACCGCTACCATTTCAATCGGAAGATTCGTAAATGACATCATAGCCACTTCACCCTTTTGATAGCATCCAATAACAAGTCCTCCATATAGAGATGCTCCTACATTATCTGGGTGCCCTTCCATCTCAGTTGCCACCAAAAGTTTTTCTTGTTTTGTTAACCCTAAGTTCCCAACTTGGTCCGCCAATTCAATCCCAGCAACAATTGCGGATGCACTTGAACCAAGCCCACGTGCCAAAGGAATTTCACTATTCATTTTCACCTTACAAGGTGATAAGATTTTTCCGTATTTTTCAGCTGTTTGCAACGCTACTTGCACCACAAAATGTTGTTCATCACCTGGAAGATCTTTCAGTTCAAGATTGGAAGAAGTGACTTCCCATTTCTCATTTTCTTCCACCTCTAAAGTTAAATACAAGTTAAGGGCTGCTCCAATGGAATCAAACCCTGGTCCAAGGTTTGCCGTACTAGCAGGAACCTTAATTACAAATCGATTAGACGGAGGCATTCAAAACAACCCCTTGAATATGTTCAGCAACCACTTTTTCATCATTCGGTAATTGAACCGGTTTGATTAAACTGCTATTAATTGCCGTATCTGGGTCTTTTAGTCCATTACCTGTAAGAACTGCGACAATTTTTGTCCCTTTAGGGATTCGACCATTTTTCAAACTTTTGAACACTCCAGCTATAGATGCACAGGAGGCAGGCTCAGCAAAAACTCCTTCCGAAGAGGCAAGCTTTTTGTAGGCACTGACAATTTCTTCATCGGTCACTTCATCAAACTGGCCATTTGATTCCTCCACAGTTGTTACGGCCAGATTCCAGCTTGCTGGGTTTCCAATGCGAATGGCTGTAGCAATCGTTTCTGGATTTTCGAATACACGATTATGAACAAGTGCAGCAGCACCTGATGCTTCAAAACCAAACATTCTTGGCAGCCCTGTTTCCTTTGTTTCTGCATATTCCTTAAATCCTTTCCAGTAGGCACTGATGTTTCCTGCATTTCCAACAGGAATTGCTAAAATGTCCGGGGCCGACCCGAGTTGGTCGCAAATCTCAAAGGCTGCTGTTTTTTGTCCTTCTAAGCGATAAGGGTTGACCGAGTTAACGAGAGTAATTGGTTCCGTTTTACTTATGTTCCGTACCATTTTTAATGCTTGGTCAAAATTTCCTTCAATGGAGATAATTTCAGCTCCGTACATCATAGCTTGTGCAAGCTTACCCATAGCAATTTTCCCTTCCGGAATAACGATGATGCACTTTAATCCAGCACGTGCTGCATAAGCCGCAGCTGCTGCTGATGTGTTTCCTGTTGAGGCACATATTACTGTTTTGCTACCTTCCTCTACAGCTTTGGCGACTGCCATCACCATTCCACGGTCCTTGAAGGAACCTGTTGGGTTTGCTCCTTCCACCTTCACATACAACTCAACACCCCATTCTTTTGACAAACGTTCTAGCTTGATTAATGGAGTATTTCCTTCATTCAATGTCAATTTTGGAGTATCTTTCGTAACAGGTAAATATTCCTTATAAGCTTCTAATAATCCTGGCCATCTCATCATTATTACCTCACCACTTTGTATGCACTTTTTATTTCTCTTACAGCAGATAAATCTTTTAACTCTTGTAGACTTTGTTCATAATTGGAAATGGAAGTACGATGTGTAACAAGTACGATTTCAGAAACCTCATTTTTCTTCACTGGAAGTTGAAGAATTTTTTCAAAGCTTACTCCATTTTTGGCAAAAATAGAAGTAATCTCAGCAAAAACGCCAACCTCATCTTCAACATGAATACGCAAGAAATATTTTGAGTATTTTTCACTGTCATCTTTTAACCGCTTTGGATATTGTGGTGTCACCGAACTCTTTCCATTTACACCTAGCCTCAAGTTTTTAATGACATTTACTAAGTCGGAAACAACTGCTGTGGCAGTAGGAAGGCTTCCCGCTCCCGGTCCGTAAAACATCGTTTCTCCAACTGCTTCACCATATACATAAACCGCATTGTATTCATTTTGTACAGAAGCAAGTGGATGATTATTAGGTAGGAAGGTTGGTGCCACACTCACTTCCACCTTTTCTCCTTCTCGATGGGCATGACCGATAAGCTTCATCGTATATCCCAATTGTTTTCCATACCTGATATCTTCTTCAGTCACGTTAGAAATGCCGATTACCTTTACATCCTCTAAATCAATATGCATGGAAAAACCTAAAGTCGCTAGAATCGTCATTTTGCGGGCTGCATCTAAGCCTTCCACATCCGCTGTCGGATCTGCCTCCGCAAAGCCCAATTCCTGAGCTTCTTTTAGCACCTCATCGTAAGAACGTCCCTCATTACTCATTTTTGTTAAAATATAGTTCGTCGTTCCATTCACAATTCCCATCAATTGTGTTATTCGGTCTGAAGCGAGACCGTCAACTAGACTTCTTAAAATTGGGATCCCCCCAGCTACACTTGCTTCGTAAAATAGGTCACAACCATATTCGGAAGCTACGGTTAATAACTCCGTACCATGTAGGGCCATTAAATCCTTGTTAGCGGTCACGACATGCTTTCCATTTCGCAAAGCGGTGATCAAATAATCTTTTGTCGCATCAATTCCGCCTATCACTTCGATTACGACATCAATCTCTTTATCTAATAAAATATCATCTGGATTTGTAGTTAATTGTTCTTCCTCTATTTCAACCGCTCTTTCTTTATTTAAATCTTTAACAAGGACTTTTTTTATTACAACTGGACAACCAACTTGATGCATGAGTTTATCTTGATGTTTTTTTATAATTTGAACGACACCTGAACCAACAGTGCCTAAACCTAATAAACCTATCGAGATAGCTTTCATCTGATTCCCCCCTAATTATATGTCCTTATATCATGAACAATTGTATTTCGATTGTAGACATTATAAGACTCTCCACTTTTTTTACAATAGATTTGTTTATTACCTACTAGTTGTGTAATCGCTTACTATTGCATAACAAAGGGATTTTCTGTCTATCAGTAAATTTTTTTTATTAATAATAAACAAAATTTTTCAACTTTAACTCTTTACAATAATGAAGGTGGATTGTAGAATAATCCCTATATTCATCGTAATTTTGAAATTTCTACTATTTTGGTTAAAAGTAATGATGAAGACGGCATTAAGAGATGGCTTCAGAGAGCCGGTGGACGCTGTGAACCGGTGCCAAATCTTATCCATGCCCAGCCCTTCTGAACTGGCAGCTGAACTTTTTAGTAGGCGCGCCCGGGAAATACCCGTTATATTTTAATGAAGGCTGCATTTATTTGCGGCAAAAGAGGGTGGCACCACGCGTTCTTACACGTCCCTCATAACACGACCACTGTGTCTGTTATGAGGGACGTTTTATTTTTACTTATATCCATAGTTGGCCAAAAGGAGTGATATCTAAAAGTTAATTGGATCGAATCATCTTTTTAAATTTTTATAAAATAGGAGGTTAATAAAATGTATAAGGTACTAGTTACGGACGGAATTAGTCAGACAGGTTTGGAATGCTTAGTCAATCATCCCAACTATATCGTGGAACGGCAGCCTACCCTGCCAGTAGAGGAATTAATAAAAATTATTGGCGAATATGATGCATTAATCGTACGAAGTCAAACAAAGGTTACAGAAGAACTACTTCAGGCTGCAGACCGACTGAAAGTGATTGCTAGAGCCGGTGTAGGAGTTGATAACATCGATATCAGTGCAGCCACCCGCAAAGGGATTATTGTTATTAACGCGCCGGGAGCTAATACGATTGCTGCTACAGAACATACATTGGCTATGATGCTTTCATTGGCACGAAAAATTCCTCAAGCTCATCAAAAGACGTCTGGTGGAGAATGGGACCGAAATTCCTTTAAAGGTGTTGAGCTATACAAAAAAACTCTTGGTGTTATCGGAATGGGCAAGATTGGAACAGAAGTAGCCAAGCGCGCCAAGAGCTTTGGAATGAACATTTTAGGATTTGACCCATACTTAACAGAAGAGCGTGCAAAAAAACTGGGCATTAAAAAAGCAAGCCTAGATTTGATAGCAGCCGAATCTGATTTTATTACCATTCATACCCCACTAACCAATAACACACGCGGCATTATTAATGATGAGTTTTTAAGCAAAACCAAAAAAGGTGTTCGCTTTGTTAACTGTGCACGTGGAGGAATTATCGATGAAAAAGCATTGGTTCGGGCCATCAATACAGGTCATGTAGCTGGGGCGGCACTTGATGTATTTGAAAAAGAACCGGTGACTGATCCAGAATTGTTGCAGAATCCAAACATTATTGTAACTCCGCATTTGGGTGCTTCCACAGTCGAGGCTCAGGAAAAGGTTGCTGAAGAAGTTAGTAAGGAAATCATTGAGATTTTTGAAAAACAATCCATTCAAAATGCGGTAAATATGCCACAAATGTCCGGCGAAACACAGGCGAAGTTACAACCATACTTATTACTAGCTGATCAAATCGGGCAGCTAGCAATCCAATTATTGAAAAAGCAAGCACCGGGCAAGATTGAAATTAATTATTATGGAGACTTAGTTGATGAAGATACGGAACTACTGACGCGTACCCTACTGCGAGGTATACTCTCCTATCATCTAAGCGATTCTGTAAATCTCATCAATGTTCTACACTTGTTGAAAGAACAAGGTGTTCCTTATAATGTACAAAAGAATGCCACAAATAAAGGCTTTGCTAACTATATGGAACTGGCTGTTTCTCAAGGAGAGGATACAGCTCGGATTGGTGCAACCGTATTAAATGGGTACGGCGCCCGTATCGTCAAAATCAACCAATACCGGATCGATGTGAAACCAGAAAAATATCTTCTATATATTAAACACCAAGATGTTCCCGGCATGATTGGTAAAGTTGGTTCATTATTAGGCAATTTTTACATCAATATCGGTACAATGCAGGTAGGACGTACGGAAGTCGGTGGAGAAGCGATCATGGTCTTGACACTAGATAAAGAATTGGGAACCGATGTGATTCGCGAGTTAACATTGATTGACGGCCTAGAAGAAGCTCAATTTTTGGAAATTTCAAATGTAGACTCATTTCACGCAGGTCCTGCAGAAAAGCAAAAAGTAGAAACAGTTTAATAGAAAAGCGCAAGCGCCCTGTTTAGCGGTGTATGGCATGGAGGTTCTTCAACTGAGATATAGGAAACACGAAGAGCGTAAGCGATTCGATGTTGACTTATCGTAGGGCGAAGACCGAAGGACACTAACCGCTAGGGCGCTGAAGCTAGACATCCATCGAAGTCATACATGTCCTTTCTTATCTTAAAAGAAAAGCGGAAGCCCCCTGCACAGCGGCGTATGGCTTGGAGGTCTCTAACTGAGATATAGGAAACCCGAAGAGCGAAAGCGATTCAATGTTGACTTATGTGTAGGGCGGAGACCGAAGGGCACTAGACGCTAGGGAGCTGAAGCTAGACACTTCTCGAATTCAAAAGACACTTTCTTATCTTTTAGAAAAGCGCAAGCGTCCTGCTTAGCGGTGTATGGCCTCCTCCCAAAAGCTACCCGCTTTCGGTCGTGCGATGATTATGCTGCCGGAGCCTTCCTTGTGGTGGCCTCCAACTGAGATATAGAAAACACGAGGAACCAGGGGCGAATCGATGTTGACTTATCGTAGGACGAAGACCGAAGGCGTCTCGCCGCTAGGGCGCTTGCGCTAGACAGTTCTTAAACAAATAAAAAGAGGGCTTATCCCCGCAATTAAAACGGGATTGCCCTCTCTTTATATCCTTTCACCATCATCAAAGGCGTTAAATTCATTCATTCTCTGATCGCATCCAATTTCATGAATATAGAATTAGTGGTTTTTATAAAATCTTTTTCAAATCCACCACTGAATCAAGGATAAAATCCACATTATACGCTTCAAATTCTGGTCTTGCCGCTTTGCCAGAAAGACCTGTTAAAACGGCGGCAAACTTTGCACCCATTTGCTGGGCTGCCATAAGGTCCGCTAAAGAATCCCCTACAATCAGCACAGACTCACCATTTTCTATTGGAAGCGGCAAATCTAAACATTCTTGAACTGAAAGTTTTTTCTGATAAAGTCCCATCAAGTATGTAAATGGATGTGGCTTTGATAAAGATTTCCATTCTGGTAGCTTCTCTTCTGCTCTAAGTACATCATCTGCTGTTACAATCCTATTAACTTCAAAATATTTCAACCAATCCAAATGGCCAAATGGCTTGATCGTTTCTAACTCCGGACGTCCGGTTCCAATACCGATCTCAACCCCCTCTCCCTTCAAAAATTCAAACAGCTTCGCAATCTCCTCTTTAGGTGCTAGCGTTGTCTCGTTTGCCAGAAATCCCTTCTTTCCAATCTGTACAGGCGGCCTTCCGGTTGAAGCAAGTACATTCTCATCTCCCACATACCACTCTTGGGAAACATGCTCACAAACAGACCATAGCTCCCCCTTAAGAAAGATCGACGTTTTGACCCCAAGTTTCTCAAACGCCAGCTTATTCAAATAACCCAGTAGCTCCTGTTTAGAAGCCCCCGTCCGCTCAAAATCCTTTAAAAATAAACTAAAATCCACCTCAACCGAATAATTCCTTAATACCCGGCCGATTTCTAATAATACTTCCCGATCAATTGGTGCCTGACACCATTTTACAATTTTTTTTAATTCGAACTCTTTGATTTGTGATAGGAGGTGAATAAGTTGGTGGCTAAAGGTTAAGTAAATCATATCCCAGTTTGCATTAAGCCCGCGCGATTTTTGGAATTTTAGGATTTGGTCATTTTGGAAAATCCATTTACGTATTTCGGTGATTTCTTCGTTATTATAGTCTGTTTTAAATTTTTCAGGTTTTAGTGCAAGGTAATTTGGACTGTATAGCATTTCCCAAACGGTTAATGCAGAGGCATCAAAATAACGTTCCTCGCTTAGAAATACCCCATCAACATCAAATAAAATCGTTTTAATCATGTATACCCCTCATTTTTTCATATACTTTATCATATTATCGTAGCACAGCAATAAACTACTTACCAAGTAAAATGTTCAGAAAAGCGCAAATGTTTTAGCGGTCGGTATCCGACCTCCTCAAAATACGATTATTTTTGTTTGTGCTATGCTTTTACTGCCGACTCCTTATTGATGGTGTGCTCCAATCATGAGAGAGAAAACCCGAAGAACCGAATCATTCACCGCAAGGAAATTAGCGCTAGACTCTTCTCGAAGTCAAAACTATTCCTTTTTAAAAATGACCAAAAGCCGTGCCCAAAATAATTTAGAGCACGGCTTTTCACTTCTGGCAGACCATTTTAATAGGTAAATTTCTCTACTGTTCCCCTCATTTTATCCGCTTCTTTTGTTAATTGAATGGATATACTCTCAATTTCTTCCATCAACTTAGATTGATATAATATATAATCCGTCACATTATCACTAGAAACAGCTGCTTCTTTAGCCACTTGAGAAACTTCGTTCAATTGAACTGCTGTTTTTTGTATAATCCTCATCTGTTCATTAACAAGAGAGGAGATTTCATGAATTTTTTCAATGATGGATACGGAGACTTCTTCCATCTGAACAATATCATTGCTCGCTTTTTTACCATTTTTTGATTCATTGATTGTTTCTTGGCTTAAAGAAATCATCCGGTTCACTACTTCTTCCACTTCTGTTTGCATATTTCGAATATACTTCGAAATCTCTTTTACAGATTCCGCACTTTCATCTGCCAAATGACGAACTTCGTCAGCAACTACCGCGAACCCTTTTCCAAGTTCACCCGCCCTTGCTGCTTCAATACTCGCGTTTAATGCTAATAAGTTTGTTTGGGTGGAAATATCCCCAACAATAGTAATTACACGATTAACCTCATCAGCATAACTTTTTAATTTCATAACCGATTGAACGGTAAGCTGGCTTTCATTTGATACTTTATGTAAACCTTCTACAATAGTTCCAACCGACCCAACCGTTTCTTTTAAGGTGTCGTGCATTTTATTTGTAAAAGAACTTGTATCATTTGCTCTTTTCTCTATAATGTCAGCAATTTCCTTAAGAGAGTTTAGTGTATTGACGGTGGTTTCGATTAATGCTTCGGTTTTCTGAGTTCCTTTATCTATTTTATCGATATTATTCGATACATTTTTAAAAGAACCATTTGCTTCTATTGTTTTCTTCGAAATTAAATCAACAGTTTGATTCGTAACACTAGAGTTGCTGTCAATCTCCTGCACTGCTCGACGTAAATTTTTTAACATTTGGTTAAATGCAATGGTTAATGACCTTAACTCATCATTTGATTTCGGAACAGGGAGATCGTATTTGAGATTTCCGCCCGCCGCCAATGTAACATGTTCTTCTATTCTTTTGAGCGGTCTTGTTATGTATAAAGCGGCTACATATCCTAATACACCACACCAAAAAACACCTTGCATTAAAATAAATAAAACGATCGACTTAAATGATAGATTCGTAATTTCGTTTATGTAGTCTGACAGCACAAAGATGACAAAAGCACTAATTGAATATGTGATAAAAGCAACAGTTGTGATCCCCAACACTAATTTTTTTTGAATACTGAACTTTATTTTTCTTTGTTCTTCCATATTTAGCCACTACCTTTAAGTATTATTAAGTTTTACACTTACATTAATATGTTATCATACTTTTATCCTATTTAATTTTTACAATTCTTCGAACAATTTGATGAAAAACAAAATTAAAAAAGCAGTAAACTCTATAATTAGAGTTTACTACTATCGCTTCCTATTAATTAGGGTCAAGTCCAATAGAAATATATTTTACTTCTAAAAATTCTTCAATGCCGTAATGACCACCCTCTCGGCCTAGTCCGCTTTCCTTATATCCGCCAAACGGCGCTTGAACAACAGAAGGCAAAGCATCGTTAAGGCCAACTATCCCATACTCTAGCTGCTCTGTTATCCTAAAGGAACGACTTAAATTCTCGGTGTATACATAGGCGGCTAATCCGTAGGAAGAATGATTAGCTCTTTCAATCACTTCTTCTTCTGTTTTGAAGGTAGCTATCGGAGCTAGAGGGCCAAAGATTTCATCCCTCATACATTCCATATCATCATTGACATTTATTAAAATGGTCGGTGCGTAAAAATATCCGTTTTCCTCGGAAGGCTTAATCCCGCTATAAATGACCTTTCCTCCCTTATCAACCGCATCTTGTACAAGTGCTTCTACTTTAGATTTAGCAGCCTGATCAATTAATGGACCAATATCCGTACCTTCTTCCAATCCGTTACCGATTTTAAGTTTCCTTAATTCTGCTTCAAACAGTTTAATAAACTCTTCCGCTACACTTTCTTGCACATATACACGATTGGTGCAAATACAAGTCTGGCCTGCATTTCGAAATTTTGATTGGATAAGACCTCTGGCTGCTTTCGCTAAATCAGCATCCTCCATTACGATAAATGGCGCATTTCCACCAAGCTCCAACGACACTTTTTTTACATTTTCCGCTGCTCCACGCATTAATGTTTTACCAACTTCTGTCGAACCGGTAAAGGTAATTTTAGTAACACGAGGGTCCTTCAACCAAACATCACCTATTTCAGCGGAGCGTCCGGTAATGACATTCAAAACACCTTTTGGGATTCCAGCTTCATGAGCAAGCTCTGCCAGTTTCAAGGCAGTAAGAGGCGTCTGGTTCGCAGGCTTGACCACACAGGTACAGCCTGCTGCCAGTGCCGGTCCCACTTTTCTAGTAATCATGGCCGCCGGGAAGTTCCACGGAGTAATGGCTGCTATAACCCCAACCGGTTCTTTTCTTACTAAAATTCGTTTATTAGGATGGGAAGCAGGTATCGTCTCACCATATACACGCTTTCCTTCTTCGGCATACCACGAGATGAATCCATTTGCATACTGAACTTCACCAAGTGCTTCTTTAAGCGGTTTTCCTTGCTCCATCGTCATGATTCTGGCAATTTCTTGCTTATTTTCATCAATTAACTGGTGCCACTTCATTAACAACTGATAGCGCTCTTCTGCTGTCTTTTTCGACCATGTCTTAAATGCCTTATGCGCGGCATCCACTGCCTGCTCTGCCTCATAGGCACCACCCTTAGGCACTACTCCTATAACTTCCTTTGTCGCTGGATTTATAATTTCGGTGAACACCTTGTAATCCTTGCCGACCCATTTTCCGTCTAGATACATTGGATAGATTTGATATTTTTCCTTCACAGTATCCATCTTATCCCCCCTCAGGCACAATTAACAAATAAATGGCAGTTATTACTTATTCTCTTTTGGACAAATTTATTCCTTCATTCAAAATAGAAAATATACTTTCATAGCGTACAAAAAAAGTAGTGAAACCCATAATAGGGTTCACTACTTTTTGTTTCATTCGTCAAAAATAAATCAACATTTATTTTGCAAATACATGATTACCAATTTTTACAGTTACCGGACGGGATAAAATCCATTTGCTAGAAGAAGTCTTAGGATTGTAGAAATATAGTGATCCATTGCCTTTACCCATTAGCGCAATGGCTTCATTAACCGCTCTTTTCGAATCATTATCTGCCGCCTTATTAATCTGACCATTGGCTACTGGAGTAAAAGCATAATGTCCACCATCAATTTGATAGATGACTCCTCGTATAGTATTTGGGAAGTCAGGATGTTTCAAGCGGTTCAGAATCACCGTAGCTACAGCTACTTTTCCGGCATAAGGTTCTCCAACTGCTTCCGCACGAACTAGACGTGCCATTAAATCTTTATCAGCAGCAGAAATTGGTGAGTTTGGCAAAATCATCGTTTGTCCTGCAATAAGCGGCTTTTTATTGTTTGCATTCATCAAAGTGTCTACAGGAACACCAAAACCCTTCGCAATGTTCCAATAAGTCTCTCCTTTTTGAACGGTACGAGTAGTTGATGCTTCTGCCTTATTAATATTTGAAAATGCAGTAATTGAAACAATCATTCCAGTTACAATGATGAGTTTCTTAAGTTTCCTCATTAATATTACCTCCTAGATTATCGCTCATTTCTCTACAACCTAGGCTACCAGTTGTAACAATTGGATTCATTAACTAATAATTGGAATCTATTAAAATATGATGAAAATGCCTATTATAAAAGTATTTATCTAGATCGTGGAATAATTATCCATAAAAAAAATATCCACCAAAATTCGGTTTAATTGGATCGTTTAAACTGTTTTTTTACATAATGTATCAAGTTTGTAACATCAAAAATGAAATATCTCCAAAATTTCTACCTATTTAAAAAAATTGCCTCAATATCATTTAAGAATTAGGGGAATAATAATACGGATGATTTTTAAGGAGGATGAAACGATGGAAAATCAGTTAGCAAATGTATTGAACAAACAAATTGCGAATTGGGCTGTTTTGTACTTAAAACTGCATAATTATCACTGGTTTGTAAAAGGTGATCAGTTTTTCACCTTACATGCCAAGTTCGAAGAATTCTATAATGAAGCAGCCGATCATTTGGATGAATTGGCGGAACGTTTGCTTGCGATTGGCGGTAAACCTGTTGCTACGATGAAGGAATACCTTGAAACTTCAGCTATAAAAGAAGCACTCGGAACAGAAACTACCGATGAAATGGTTCAGTCCATCATCAATGATTTCTCCGTTGTTATTAAAGAGTTGAAAGAAGGTATGAGACTTGCTGAAGAAAATGATGATGAAGCAACAGGAGACATGCTCCTTTCCATTCATTCCGATCTGGAAAAACACGTATGGATGCTAAAAGCATTCCTTGGAAAATCCATTTAATTAGTTAAAGTCCAACATTTTTTGTTGGACGATTTTATTTTATATATGTAAAAATAATTGTTTGAACAAAAGAGTTGATAAAAGTGAAAAGAACGAGAGGTAATATTCATTCAAACCTATTTCCATCATGTTCCGTGGAAATATATCCGTTTTTGGGTAAAGGAGACGTTACAAATGTCCTGAAGCCGTCTGAAAAGTAAAAAGTGCGAATGCACAAGGTAATTTGGGGAGGTTAGAAGATGTCAAAACAGGAAGTAATTGTTTACACTAGCAATGGCTGCACCTATTGCGACCAAGTGAAATTATTTTTAACAGAACATGGAATAGAATTTGAGGAACGGAATGCTTCCATCCATAAGGAATATTTCAACCAATTAAAAGAAAAGAAAATTTATGCCACGCCGGCGACTTTTATCAACGGACAATTAGTTTTAGGCTTTCAGGTGAAGAAATTGATCAAACTTCTTGGTCTTCAAGAGTGAAAAGAATCAAAGATATTTTTGTTAATTTTAAAGGTCTTCATTAATTATTCTAAGTGGCAATATTGATACAAACTAAAATAATAGATTTAATTTCTAAAATGTATCTCTCCCATAAAGTCTGTGAAATCTTCTTTGTTGATTTGGAGAAAAAATCATTTAGAGTAATCAAAAAAGGGGGAACCCTAAAAATATACTATAGGGACCCCCTCTTATTTTTTGCTGCGCGCCATCATCATCATACAAACCGTGATAATCATAAAAGCTGCGAAGGCTAACATTGGTATAGTGATAAAATCAAGCCAATTAATATAATCCTGTGAGCACGGTACCCCGGATGTACACATTTCAAACGGCTTAAATGAAGGTACCTTTTGCAACAGAATATGGTATCCAGAAATCAGCAGTCCAATCACAGATAATGGGAGTACATATTTATAGATTTCTTTATCATTTCGATAAACGGCCACCCCAAGCATGATCGCAAGCGGATACATGAAAATCCGCTGATACCAACAAAGGGTACAAGGAATGAAATGCTTCACTTCACTAAAATATAAACTGCCAAGTGTGGCAATAATTGCAGCAATCCAAGAAAGCAGCAAGGATTTATTCATATTATTTTCCCTCAGCTTCTTTTTCGACCATTTCTTTTAAGTCGTCAATGGTTTTACCTTCAAACCTCTTTCCATTTACAAAGAGCGCTGGCGTTCCAGTAACACCTAATTTAGCTACATAATCCATATCTGCTTCCCATAGGTCTTTCGATTTGTTTTCCTTGAAATTTTTTACCACTTTATCAATCTCTTCATTACTGGCTATTTCTTTTAATGTATTAATTAAAAATTCTTCTGTAAAATAATCGATTTTTTCATATTTCGTATCTTCTGGCTGCTTTTTATATAGAAGGTCATGGAATTTCCAAAACATCTCATTGCCTAATTCTTGATAAACAGATTCGGCAAATTTGGCGGAACGTTCAGAATCTACGTTGATAAAAGAGTCATGCATAAAATAAAACTTCGCTTTTCCTGTATCAATGAGTTCCTTTTGAATAGTTGGTACAGCTGTTTCCGCAAAATCTTTACAGTAAGGACATTTGTAATCACCGAATTCAATAATTGAAACAGGCGCAGACTCATCACCAAGGAATGGTTGATTGCTATAATCAATTTTTACTTGTTTCGTTCCTGCTTTTTCTTCCTCTTTATCAGATAAATTACCAAGAAAAATGAGTCCTAAAATACCTACTGCAATTAATCCAATTACCCAAAAAATAAATTTAGAAGATGAATTGGATGCATTTTTCACATTCTTTTTGTTTTTCGACATAATCAGACCCCTTTTTATCCTAGATAGTATAAATATTACCTATCTATTTAGATAATGCAAATAAAAAAGTATGAAATTTTTCCAACAGGTAAATTTATGTAAGGTGAGAAGTTTTTTCACCCCTTTACCAAATGTTAACATTTCCTAATTTTATAAGTTATACATAAAAAAAGAGCTTATCTATAAAGCTCCTTTCTTTCTGTTCTATTAAGATAAAAAATAGACTAAGCTCATGAACGAAGACTGTATCCCTTTTTCTTACTCCCCATAAGGGTGAATCGTTTGAATCGTCCCATCTTCATTATATTTTAATTCAGTATATTTCACACATCGCAAATGATTCACGCCATCTGAAAGGGAGCAATCATGATAAAACAGGTACCACTTATCTTTAAATTGGACAATTGAATGATGTGTGGTCCACCCTTTTACAGGAGTAAGAATGGTACCTTTAAAAATAAATGGCCCCCGTGGTTGATCACTGACAGCATAAACAATTTTATGAGTGGTTCCCGTTGAATAGGATAAATAGTAAAGCCCATTGTATTTATGAACCCATGGACCTTCAAAATACCTTCGATCTTCATCACCTGCAAGAATTGGATTACCGTTTTCATCAATAATGGAAACTTCCTGCGGGTCATTCTTGAACGTGAGCATATCTTCACTAAGTTCCGCCACTCTCGGACCTAACGCCGGTTCATTCGGTGCTGGGCCTTCAGCTTCTGGGTTAAACGTTCCTTTATGCCATTTTTCCAACTGTCCTCCCCAAAGTCCACCGAAATATACATATGCCCGATCATCATCATCTACTAATACCGCTGGGTCGATACTAAAACTGCCAGGTATATAATTTTCCTCTGGTATAAAAGGTCCGTCAGGATTAGGACTTGTCGCAACACCAATTCTGAAAATCCCTTCTTTATCCCTGGCAGGGAAATATAAGTAATACGTGTTGTTTTTGTATGCAGCATCAGGGGCCCAAAGCTGTTTACTTGCCCATGGTATATCTTTTAAGTGGAGAACTTCTCCATGATCCACACATGGTGCGTTTACATCATCCATAGATAAAACATGGTAATCTTCCATCGCATATTGGTCACCATTATCATTGGTTGGACCATCATGATCAATGTCATGTGATGGATAAATATAAAGCTTCCCTTCAAAAACATGTGCGGAAGGATCAGCTGTAAAAATATGTGTGACTAATGGTTCATTTGGTTTTGATTGTTTTACCATCTATATCTCTCCCTTAAGTAGGTGGTACATCCTTATTTCCCCTTTGTGTTATTGAAAATGAAAAAGCATTATCCTTTAACAGACCCTGCTGCTATTCCTTCAACAATTCGGTCACTTAAAAGGAAATAAGCGATTAAAACTGGTATGATACTAATCATTAATGTTGCACCAATTGCTCCCCAATCAGTTAAATACTGTCCCACAAAGTTATTAACCCCAACCGTGATTGTTTTCCATTTGTCAGAACTAAGAAAGGTATTAACGAATACAAATTCATTCCAGTTATAGATCATGTTGATAATAATAGTCGTCGACAGGACTGGTACTGTCATTGGTAATGTAATCTGAAAGAATATTCTATGAATAGAACATCCATCCATTACCGCTGCTTCTTCAATTTCCTTTGGAAGTGCTTTATAAAATCCCGTTAGAATCATAATGGTAATAGGTAAATTAAACGCAACATAGGATAAAATAACAGAAACGGGGTTATCAATGAGATTAGCAGTTTTAAAGAAATTGAATAATGGAATTAAGGTTGAATGTAGTGGAATCATATATCCTGCCATAAACAATCCTAATACGAATCCACTTAACTTCCATTGCATCCTTGTAATCGCAAATGTAACAAAGCTAGCTAAGATAACGGTAAGTACGACTGCCACGACGGTGTACAATACACTATTAAAGAAGTAAACATCGATGTGACCTGTTGTCCAAGCCTTTACATAATTCCCCCATTGCGGCTCTTCTGGAAGTGCAAATGGAGACTTTCCAAAAACCTCTTGATTGGTTTTTAATGAAAACAAAAATAACCACACCAACGGGTAAATTTGAATAATCGCAATAACACCTAGAACAAAGTACAAAAGTCCGTATCCAATTCTATTAACTAGTGATTTACTTGTTTTATAGGAAGCTGACAGGGTTGTTTTTTTTGTTTCTACTACAATTTTACTCATCCTTTTCACTCCCCATATTAAAAGTCCACATTCTCTTTAGAAGATAGTAGTTTTTGAATGATCCAAGTCGCAACAAGACAGATGACTAACAATCCAAAACCAATGGCACTTCCATAGCCGAAGTTATATTTGTTGAATGCTTCTGTATACATGTAGGATGCCATCACTTCACTCGCACCATTAGGCCCGCCACTAGTTAATACGAAAATTAAGTCAAAGTATTTTAATGAACCAACAATAGCCAAGATGACCATGACCTTAATGACACCTGCAATCAAAGGCACCTGGATTTTACACGCAATTTGAATCGGAGATGCTCCGTCAATTTTTGCTGCTTCCAATAATTCTTCCGGCACATTTTTTAATGCAGCGTAGAAAATAATGATGTAGAATCCCGCGTATTGCCAAACGATTGGAATAAAGAGGGCATATAAAACAATATTAGAATCAGCAAGCCAAAGCGGAGGATTTTCAATACCGAGCAATTCTAGTAATCTATTGAGCATACCGTTCGTCGGGTCAAAAATTTTTGCCCAAAGCTGACCTATGGCGACTGAGGACAACAGCATCGGGATTAAGTAGATTTTCCTTAAAACATTGGCACCTTTAATCTTGCTAGCTAAGATCAAAGATAAAATTAAATAACCAACTAAACTTAATGTAGAAAAAATACCGAGTAACAGGGAATGCCAAGTACTTTGCCAAAACTTTTTGTCCTGAACTAACTCGATATAGTTTTCTAAACCGATAAATTTCATTTGACCGATACCATTCCAGTCCATTAATCCATAATAGCCAGTTAAGAAAATAGGTATATAAATTAATAGGAGAATAAGAATTAAAGATGGAAGTACATAAAGGCTGATTACCCATTTATTTGACATTACACTTTTCATATTCATACTCCCTTCAACGAAAAGTGGTTAAAGTGATAGAGGGTATAACGAATATACCCTCTACTCTGTTTTTACCTAAGCTGTTTTACTTTTGCTCCTTTGCAAGTTCATCCACATGTTGTTTGACGAATTCTTTTGGATTCACTTGTTTACCAAATAGAGCCGTTACTAAATCATGGTGTAATTCAGCTACAGCTGGGCTGGCCTGAGTATCAAAATATGTTGTCACATTAGATGCTTCACTCAAATCCTTTAAGATTTCAATGTACATTGGAGATAAGTCCATACTAGATGTGTCTACCTTTGTTGCTGGAATGACACCAGCATCGATCACTGATTTTTCTCCCCATCTTTTTATAAGGTAGCCTACAAAATCTTTTGCTTCTTTTTGAACTTTCGAATCTTTTGCAACGAATAAACCAACACCCGGGCCGCCAACATAGCTATTAATGTCTGTTCCTTTTCCTCCCTCATAAATCGGGAATTTGAAGTAACCGATCTTATCTTTGAATTCTTGTGGCACATCAGGACTGGTTGTATAGTTAGGTAATTCCCAAGTTGCTGTTAAGAACATGGCTGCCTGCTCATTCATAAAATAACCTTTTGCTTCATCATTCGATAATGCGCTTGCCCCTTTAACAAAACCGCCCATATCTACAAGATTTTGTACTTCTTCCGCTGCTTTTAGGATGGCAGGATCATCAAATTTTGCTTTTCCTTTAATAACATCTGTTAAAATCGTAGAGCCGCCAATACGATCTGCCAGATACATAAACCAGAAAGATGCCGGCCAACCATCTTTTGCCCCTACAGTTGCAGGAATCACTCCATTATCTGTTAAGATTTTCACCACATTTTTATACTCTTCAAATGTTTTTGGAACTTCAAGGTTATATTTTTCGAAAATTTCTTTATTATAAAACACATAAGAAATGTTTAGTTCTAGTGGAAGACCATATGTTTTACCATCAACTGCATAGGATTCTTTCACGCCAGGGATAAACGAATTTTTCAGATCTGGATCTTTTTCAACGATATCGTCCAATGGTGCTAACATGTCTCCTTCAACATAAGGTTTTATAAAACCATCTGACCAAGTCATTCCAATATCAGGAAGTTCATTCGAAGAAGCTAAAACCTTCAACTTTTCTCTATATTGATCTGGGTTTAAAATTTCCGTTTGGATGTCTATATATTTGTGTTCTTTTTCATACTCATCGATTACGTCTTTTACAATGGAGAATTGGGCATTCGAGCTTCCTTCCGGCCACAAATGCATAAATTTTATTACTTTTTTACCATCTGCATCGCTTTCTTTAGTAGAGCTTGAGGAAGAACATCCCACAAGGGCCAACGAACCAACCAATAAGGCAGAGACAAAGGTTGCAACCGTTTTCTTTTTTAACAATGATAATTCCCCCTATGATCTTTTCTCATTTTTCCTTCTATTCATAGTCTACATTCAGATAGTTCTGAAAAATAGGTCACAACCATTAGGGAAAATTCCACTTTTTTCAGAAAACCCTTTCATTATTGTTTTTCCGGTAGGCACTTGGTGTCATTCCCTCTAATTCTCTAAAAATCTTGATAAAATATTTTGCCGTCTTATAGCCCGATTCTTCAGCAATATCGTTTATTGGAAGATTAGTAGTCATTAATAATTCTTTTGCCCTCTGGATTCTTCGACGGGTTACATATTCACTAAAGGTTAGTTTCACATGTTCTTTAAACAGTGAGCTAAAATAGCTTGGATTTAAATGAACATAATCCGCTACTTCTTTCTGAGTTAAATCGTTTTTTAAATGTTTGTTAATATAATCGATTGCCTCCCGTATTGGCTCTCTATTTGATAGGTTTTGAATATTAGCATTTATGAGTTTTGTATCTACCACTTTTTCAATTAATCCAGCCCTCTCTTTTTTCTCTACCTCTTTTATGGCAACTTCCACAGCTTCTATCAATGCCTTTTTACTAATTGGTTTTAGCAAATAATTAATCACCCCTAGACGAAGGGCTTCCTGAGCATATTCAAACTCTGAATATGCTGAAATGACAATGATAACAGGAAAAATACACTGTTCTTTTGCCATTCTTAACATTTGAAGTCCCGTAATCTCCGGCATTCTGATATCTGTGATCAGGATATGAACTTTATGCTGTTTCATCAATTTAATAGCTTCTTCTCCATTAGATGAGGTAAATATTTGATAATTTCCATTTGCCCATGTTTCCAAATATTTTTTCAATCCTTGCCGAGTTCTTGGTTCGTCATCCACGATTAAAATGGTTTTCGTATTCAACATGGTTTTCTTCCCCCTTCACTGGTATGATAAACGAAACCTCTGTCCCTCTATTTTCTTCACTCACAATCGTAAGCCCACTTTTTTGATAATATAATTCCAAGCGTTTGTGCACATTGAAGATGGCCATTCCATTACCTTTTTTTGACATGACTCCCCCTGACCGCATAGCCTGTTTAATAGTGATTAACTTATCCTGATTTATTCCCGGGCCGTCATCTTCCACACAGATTTGTAGGTGTTCCCCATCTTCCATAGGTCGAATAGACACCGATATTGTACATGGCTTAACTGTATTCCCTGCTCCGTGAAGGACTGCATTCTCAACCAATGGTTGAATTAATAATTTTGGAATTTTAATTCTTTCTATTTCAGGAGGCATGTTAAGCTGCCAGTTTAATTGATTGCCAAAACGCATCTTCATTATTTCCATATAATTTTCAATATGTTCAATTTCATCTTTGATCGGAACCCAATCCCCATCAGTTTGCTTAGTGATCGTATAACGAAACAAGTTTGACATCGCAACAACAAACTCTGCTAACTCTTCCTCTCCTTTATCTTCAAGAGCCCACTTAAGGGCATCTAAAGTATTAAAAAGAAAATGTGGATTAATTTGTGCTTGTAATGCTTTTAATTCACTTCGGCTTCGTGTTATTTCTTTTTGATAGACCATTTTAATTAGATGGTTCGTTTCTTTTACAAGCTGATTATACGTACTATTCAGTTCACTGATTTCATGGACAGCAGCAACATGAGGGTTCATCGTTAATGAGCCAGCACTGGCCCGCTGCATCGTTTCTGTTAATTTAATAATTGGTCTTGTAATATAAGTGGATAGAAAAAGTGTACTAACCAAAAAAATAATAAATCCAATGATCCCTGCAATCATAATTCCTGTACGCAATACACTGATTCCTTCCGTAAGCGCTTTAACTGGTGTTAAAATAACAAGTGTCCACCCAGTTTCATTTGACCTTTGTTTTGTCACCATATACTCCTGTTGGTTTAATGTCATTATAGGCCCAACATTTTTTATAATGGGGTCCAAAGATTGATTATAATTCGATAAAATCGGTTTTAAATCATGATCTAATAATATGGAATACTGATTTTCTATGTTTGTTTCATCTGGGTCGACAAACTGAAGATAGTCCCGATATATACTAATCAATAAATAACCACCACTCTCAAACCCCCGATTGAAAAGGTTGATTCGCCTAAGCGCAAGTATGTTATCGGAGTTACGCGGGTCGTCACCAATCCAAACCAGTCTACCATTCGCATCATCAGCTTGTTTAATCCATTTTTTATCAATTATCGTAACTAAATTCGTGTCATCTAATGGGATTAATCGGTTCTTAGTATCCTTATAAATCTCAAAGGAAAAAATTCCATCTGTATTTGCCTGAATGGTATTTATGATCCTTTCCAATTGTTGACGTTCAGAAAAAGGGATAGAATAACCTTGATTCGCTTTTTTTAAAGTCCTTTGTATCGAATCGTTAGTCATGACCAATTTCGAACTTGTACTTATCTGTTTATATAAAGATTCCAATCTACCATTTGCCTCAACAGCAGTCTGATAAATTTGTTTTTCAGCATTGTTTTTTAACAATGCGGACACCCTATTAAACGTAATAAAACTAACAATCACTAAAACGATCAACATAACGGTTAAAAATACAACAAGAATTTGATTCCTCAAGGTGTTCCATTTTTGTAATTTTAAAAACATAACATCGCCCTTAAAAAAATTATTTTTTCCTCTACTATTCACGCATTATTATTTTAGTATATAAAATTTCTGTAAATTTCAATATTTATTGATATTCAATATGTATTTAATATTCT
Organism: Neobacillus sedimentimangrovi; assembly: GCF_010614825.1. NCBI lineage: Bacteria > Bacillati > Bacillota > Bacilli > Caryophanales > Bacillaceae > Neobacillus > Neobacillus sedimentimangrovi. The sequence goes on along the minus strand of NZ_JAAFZF010000025.1, from coordinate 15,446 downwards.
ATAATTGTTAATAGTAACCACTATAAAGAAGGGAATTCGGAATGAAAAAACGATCAATAAGTCATCTATATGCCTTAACTGAATGGATTTCTAGGTTTGCTTTTCTTAATATACTTTGGATTGGCTTCACTATCCTCGGACTAATCCTCTTTGGGATTAGCCCATCAACCGTAGCAATGTTTACTGTGATCCGTAAATGGCTCATGGGCCAAAGTGACATTCCTATTTTTCAAACCTTTTGGGGTACCTATAAAAAAGAGTTTCTTAGGAGTAATGGTCTAGGAGTTGTCTTAGCTTTATTAGCAGGTATTATATATTTAGATCTGTACTTTATAAAAGTTAATGCGAGTATTCAAATTCCTTTGTATCTTATAATTTTCGCCATTGTAATGACAGTTTTGTATATTTTCCCTGTTTACGTTCACTACAACGTAACATTTATTCAACTGTTTAAAAATTCATTTTTTATTATGCTGGTGAATCCTATTTCGAATATTTTAATGTTAATCGGATTTGTAACCTCTTTCTTTGTAATAAAATATATACCTGGCCTGTTTTTCTTCTTTGGTGGAAGTATGACGGCAGGATTGATTATGGCAACCTCCTATACAGCATTTCAAAAAATTGAAAAAAAACAAAAGGAAGCACAGACTATTTAACTTCTGCTTCCTCTTTTTTATCCAAATCAAGTAACTCGCTTTACAGTTAGAAGTTAATAGCCTTGTTCTGTTAACTCTGCAACAAGTATTTGGATCGCTTTTATTGTTTGTGAACGGTTCCCATAACCATCATGGAAAATCAAAATACTGCCATTTTTTATGACATTCCTCGTAGTCTTTAAGATGTGATCGACCCCTGGCTGCCCCCAATCTTGTGCCATCAAATTAAGCGCTCCAATCATGGTATAGCCTTTTTGTTGAAGCAATGAAACCATGTCCTCATGATAATCCATAAAAGGAGGACGAAATACAGTTGGTTTTATTCCAATAAGTTTTTCTATTAATCTTTCTGTCTTTTCAAATTCTGATAAACAATCCTCATAACTTAAAAGAGACAGCTTCTGATGAGTATAAGTATGACTTCCGATTTCATGGCCTAAAGCAGCCACTTGTTGTACAAGCTCAGGATAGTTTCTCATTTGTTCCCCTATCATAAAGAAGGTTGCCTTTCCTTTTGCTTGTGAAAAAATCTTTAATACTTTAGGCGTGTAAATGGGATTGGGGCCATCATCAAACGTAATGGCCACCACCTTCTTTTGTGTTTGAATTTCATTAATCATAGAGAGAACACTCCCTCAAAAACTTTCTTAACCCTTTTCAAGATAAAGCTGCGAAAATTAGTAAATGGATTCTTTGTAAAAAGTCTATAACCAACAAATGAATGAAGCTACTTATTGGAAACCACTTCATAACTATGTGACTACTTTTTATTTATAGCTTCCACGAATATTCAAATCTGCATGTGGTATTCTTTCCCCCACAATAAATAGCGTGAAAAATAAGCCATTGGTACCAGCCGGTACTTCTACCACCTCACTTTAAAAATCATCAAACACTTCTCCCTTTGCTACTAGGTCTTTAAACCAATTTAAACTGTATTTAGCGGCTAAGGTATTTGATTGGATTCATCGTTTCGAAATAAGCCATAAGTAGATTCCTCTACTAATAGTTGAAAACGCTTTCATAAATTACAAATAACGGTGACCATATCATAAAGCGGTTGTTATTGTTAGGTTCATTATAGCATCTTATTACTTTGTTTGTATATCAAATAAACTAAGTTTATAGTTAAAACAGTACTCTCTTCTGAATATAAATTACCGGTATTAGATTAATATAAGTAACTTATTTAAGCATAATCACAATCATTTCTTTTTATAAATCACTATCTTGTTAACAGTTTGTATATCGAATAAACAAAGTTTATACTATCTTAGAGCTTTTATAAAAAAGAATAAAATGTTAGTGTATAGAAAAGGACATTATCGTAGACGGGAATTTGCATCAAGAAAAAAATAGTTATAATGATGAAATAGGCCATATGACTATCGAAAAAACGGAAAAACCTAATTTTCTACTGTTTTAGAAGTATCAGCTTATACCGTTGTAACATTTTTATAAAGGAGAACAAGATTTATCATCAAGTGAGTCTCAAGCAAGTTTAATCTATTATAGTATTGAGCATTTTTTGTTAAAATAACTTCGATTACTTTCTAAGGAGAATGAACCATGAATAAAAAATACATTGGCTACATTGGAACGTATACAAAGGGTGACAGCAAAGGAATCTATTCTTTTACCTTGAATACGAAAGAAGGAAAAATTGAAAATATCGAGGTGGCTGCAGAGCTCTTTAACCCTACCTATTTAGCCATTAGTAAAGACAATCGCTATCTTTACTCTGTAGTAAAAGATGGTGAAGAAGGTGGATTAAAGGCTTTTTCCATTGGTGAAAATGGAAAATTAACTGCTATCAATAGCCAAGTAAGTGCCGGAGCTCCTCCCTGTCATGTAAGTATTGACAGCCAAAACAAATATGTATTCAGCGGTAATTACCATAGGGGAACAGTGGAATCCCATCTCCTTCATCAAGATGGCTCTCTTCTGCCTGCTGCTTCCATCATTCAACATGAAGGCAGTGGTCCAGATCCAAGACAGGAAAAGGCCCATACCCATTATGCTGGATTAACACCTGATGAAAAATATGTAGTGGTGGTGGAGCTGGGTATTGATGCTCTTATTACATACAAAATAAACGAAGACGGAACATTGACGAAGGTCAAACTACATCCATTAAAAGCCGGCAGTGGACCGCGACACTTGACCTTCCACCCAAATGGTAAGTTTGCTTACATCATGACAGAATTCAGTTCCGAAGTTATTGTCTTAACCTATAATCCAGAAAACGGCCATTTTACCGAAAAGCAATATATTTCCACTCTTCCTGCTGATTTCAAAGAAAATAACCAGGGCAGTGCGATTCATATTTCTTCCGATGGTCGTTTTGTCTATGCAGGAAATCGCGGACATAATAGTATTGCGGTATTTAGTGTTAATGGAACTACTGGAGAGCTGACCTTTGTCGAGCATACTTCTACAGAGGGAGACTGGCCTCGAGATTTTTCATTGGATCCTTCTGAAAAATTTATCGTTGCTTCTAACCAAGAATCAAGCAATCTCGTTTTATTCGCCAGAGATGAATTTTCTGGACGACTTTCATTGATTCAATCTGATATCACCGTTCCTCATCCAGTTTGTGTGAAGTTTTTACATGTTTAAAAAGCAGGGTTAACCCTGCTTTTTTTCATTTGTAGAAATTTGTTCCAAACTTTTCAGATAAAAATGAATTGACTAAGCAGGAAAAGTATAGTAAATTTTATAAAAAGTTTAAATATTGATAGTTCTTATCAAGAGAGGTTGAGGGAAAGGCCCGATGACACCTCAGCAACCTTCAATGGATGATCCATTGAAAAGGTGCTAATTCCTGCAAATTAATGTTAATTTGCGAGATAAGAAGAATGACCTTATGGTTTCGTACGAACAAAAGTCTTCTTCTTATAGAAGGCTTTTTTCTTTTTTATCAACAAGCTTTATCCCCATACCGCGTTAAAGCTGAAAAATATCCAATCTATTTTTTCAAGACAAGGAGTGTGTGTAATGTACAAAATTGATACAAAACTGGCACAAATCGGAAACAGAAGTGAAACAGCAACAGGAACGGTGAATCCTCCTGTATATTTTTCAACCGCCTATCGACATGAAGGTATCGGACAATCAACAGGATTTGACTATATTCGGACAGGGAATCCAACACGCCAGCTCCTTGAAAAGACCATTGCTGATTTGGAAGGCGGCGATCAAGGGTTTGCGTGTAGCTCTGGCATGGCAGCGATTTTTACCATCCTTTCTCTATTCCAATCCAGGGATGAATGGTTGGTCAGTGAAGATTTATACGGAGGTACTTACCGGCTTTTAGAAAAAGGCTATAAAAAATGGGGATTACGATGTCAATATGTCAATACAGGTTGTCCGGAGGAAATTGAAAGAAAGATTACCCCTCAAACCAAGGCCATCTTTCTCGAGACTCCTACCAACCCCCTCATGCAGGAAGCCGATATTGCTGCTATTGCCGACATCGCGAAGAAACATGGTATTTTGCTGATTGTCGACAATACGTTCTATACCCCACTTTTACAGCAGCCTATTAAGCTTGGCGCCGATATCGTCATTCATAGTGCGACAAAATATTTGGGCGGTCATAACGATGTCCTTGCCGGCCTTATCATCGCAAAAGGAAAAGAATTATGTGAACAATTAGCCCTTTATCATAATGGGGCCGGAGGTGTATTAAGCCCGTTTGATTCATGGTTATTAATGCGTGGAATGAAAACTTTAGCACTACGAATGGAACGACATGAAAAAAATGCAAAGGCAATCGTGGAATATTTGTCTCAACATGATGCCGTTACAGATGTTCTTTACCCTGGCCGTGGTGGTATGGTTTCCTTCCGAATAAAAGACGAAACTTGGGTTAATCCATTTTTGAAAAATTTAAAGCTGATTTCGTTTGCCGAAAGTCTTGGCGGTACGGAAAGTTTTATCACGTATCCAGCCACACAGACCCATGCAGATATTCCTGAAGAAATTCGAATTGAAAAAGGTGTTTGTAATCGCCTGCTTCGTTTTTCTGTAGGAATTGAGAATGTAGAGGATTTAATTCACGACCTAAAGCAAGCCTTTGCCAAAATTAACAAAGGAGTGATTGTTTAATGGAATTGGAAGAGTATTGTTTTGAAACAAAGCTTCTTCATAACCGACATAAAGTGGACTCTGTGACAGGAGCTGTCAGTGTACCGATTCAGCACGCCTCCACCTTTCATCAATTTGATATCGACCAATTTGGTAAATATGATTATGCCCGAAGTTTAAATCCAACCCGCGAAGCGCTAGAAGAGGTTATTGCGGAATTGGAGTGCGGGGTGAAAGGCTTTGCATTTTCTTCCGGTATGGCAGCCATTTCAACGGCTTTCCTATTACTGTCTGCCGGTGATCATGTCGTCATTACCGAAGATGTGTATGGCGGAACTTATCGAATGGTTACAGAAGTGCTTTCTAGATTAGGGATTGAGCATTCTTTTGTTGACATGACAGATTTAGATCATGTTAAACAAGCGATTAAGCCTAATACGAAAGCATTTTATGTTGAAACCCCGTCCAATCCTTTGTTAAAGGTGACAGATATAAAAGCTATCAGCCAAATGGCAAAGGAAATTGGTGCACTGACATTTGTCGATAATACCTTCCAAACCCCCGCCTTGCAAAAACCTTTGGAACTTGGGGCTGATGTGGTACTTCACAGTGCAACAAAGTTTTTATCCGGACACAGTGATGTAGTGGCAGGACTTGCTGTTGTCAAAGATAAAGGTTTAGCCAATCGGCTTGGATTTTTACAAAATTCCTTCGGCGCAGTTCTTGGTGTACAGGATGCATGGCTCGTTTTAAGAGGTTTAAAAACTCTTCATGTTCGACTTGAACACTCTCAGAAATCAGCGTTGCAAATTGCGAGTTTCCTAGAGAAACATCCGCTTGTTAAAAACGTGTTTTATCCCGGACTTCCTAATCATCCGCAGAGAGAATTGCTGGATGTACAAACTCAAGGAGCCGGTGCGGTCCTTTCTTTCGAACTTGTCGATGAAGAAGCTGTCCGCACCTTTGTCGAAAGTGTGAAGCTACCTGTATTTGCAGTTAGTCTAGGAGCAGTGGAGTCAATTTTATCCTACCCTGCAAAGATGTCACATGCGGCCATGCCGCAGGCGGAAAGGGAAAAACGTGGAATTAAAAACAGTCTTCTGCGCTTGTCTGTCGGGCTTGAAAATCCAGCTGATTTAATTAGAGATTTTTCCCAGGCACTCGAACAGGTGCAACAGAAAAAATTAGTGCTGCAGCAAGGAGAATGACCATGAGCTTTTTAGAAAAATTAAAAAATCAAATCTTAATCGCTGATGGAGCCATGGGAACACTGCTCTATTCATACGGAACAGACTGCTGCTTTGAGGAGTTAAACCTCTCCCATCCCGAGCAAATTCAACATATCCACCAAGCCTACATAAATGCTGGTGCTGATGTGATCCAAACCAATACGTATGCAGCAAACTATTTAAAGCTTAGCCGTTACGGGCTAGAGGATTCTGTAAAGGATATTAACAGTGCAGCGGTTCATCATGCAAAAAAAGCGGCTAAAAACCGTGCGTTTGTACTTGGGACGATAGGTGGCAACCGTGGGATTAAGCCTAATTCGATTTCATTAGAAGAAATTAAACGGAGCTTTCGGGAGCAGTTATATTGTTTATTGTTAGAAGAGGTGGACGGTCTCCTGCTAGAAACCTTTTATGACCTTGAAGAGCTCGAAACGGTTCTTGCTATAGCGAGAAAAGAAACAAAATTGCCGATTATTGCCCAGGTATCCATTCAAGAGCCTGGATTTCTGCAGGACCGGACGCCTGTCAATGAGGCCTTAAAAAGGCTGGAAAGCATTGGGGCAGATGTGGTGGGACTCAATTGCCGCGTTGGTCCGCACCATATGCTTTTGACGCTGGAACAAATTGAACTTCCCAAGCAGGCCTATTTGTCTGCATACCCTAATGCCAGCCTGCCAGCCTATACAGACGGGAAATTTCATTATGATAGTGATGCAGATTACTTCCGACGTGCAGCAAATGAATTCCGCAAACAAGGAGTTCGGCTAATTGGAGGCTGCTGTGGTACGACACCAGAACATATCCGGATGTTCGCTACAGAACTAAAGAACAAAACTCCAATAAAGGAAAAAATAGTAAAATTTACACCGAAGGTTACAGTGGTTGAAGATCCTGCAATCAAAAGAGAGCACACTCCACTTCAAGAGATTGTGAAACAACGGCCGTCGGTAATTGTCGAATTAGATCCACCAAGAAAGCTCGACACAAGGAAATTTTTCGATGGAGCGAAGGCATTAAAAGAAGCTGGAATTGATGCAATTACACTCGCGGACAATTCGCTCGCCCAAGTCCGGATATCTAATGAATCGCTCGGATATCTTGTCAAACAAGAATTGGGCATCCGGCCGCTCATTCATATTTCCTGCCGCGACCGGAATATTATCGGTCTACAATCTCATTTAATGGGGCTTCATACTTTAGGGATGCATGATGTACTAGCGATTACCGGCGACCCAGCCCGTGTCGGAGATTTTCCTGGCGCATCATCCGTCTATGATGTTTCATCCTTTGAACTCATTCAAATGATCAAACAATTAAATGCAGGATTATCTTTTTCCGGAAAAGACTTGGGACAGAAGACTGCGTTCAGCATTGCCGGGGCATTTAATCCAAATGTCCGTTCGATGGAAAAAGCCGTTAAACGGCTGGAGAAAAAAATTGACTGCGGTGCTGATTATTTTATTTCCCAGCCTGTTTTTTCCGAAGAAAAGTTATTGGAAGTCTATGAACATACGAAACATTTAAAAGCGCCAATCTATATTGGACTGATGCCACTGACTAGCAGTAGAAACGCAGAATTCCTTCATAATGAAGTACCAGGTATTAAAATTGCCGATTCGATTCGCGAACGGATGGCAAAACTGAATGACCAGCCAAATCTGGCCGCTCATGAAGGGGTGGAGATTACCAAGTCTTTGATCGATGCGGCACTAGATTTATTTAACGGAATCTATCTTATTACACCATTTTTACGTTATGAGCTGACGCTTGAGCTGGCCCTTTATGCCCGTCAGCGTGTACGAGAACTAAGGGGGAACAGCCATGTCAAAACCACCATTTATTAATCAATTGAAGAAACGCATTCTTATTATGGACGGTGCCATGGGGACAATGCTACAACGGGCAGGTTTAACCCCTAAGGATTTTGGCGGTGAAGAATATGAAGGATGCAACGAACATTTGAATTTAACCGCACCTTCTGTGATTGCCAATATCCACCGCGAATACTTAGAAGCTGGGGCTGATATCATCGAAACAAACACTTTCGGTGCAACCAGTCTCGTGCTGGATGAGTACGGCCTTGGCTATAAGGCGTATGAAATTAATAAAATTGCTGCAATGCTGGCTGTAAAAGAAGCAGCAAAAGCTTCAACCGATGAATGGCCAAGATATGTTGCCGGTTCGATGGGGCCTACAACCAAAACATTAAGTGTGACCGGCGGAACCACCTTCGATGCTCTAACAGCTGCCTATGAAGAGCAGGCAATCGGGTTAATTGATGGTGGTGTAGATCTACTCCTTTTGGAAACAAGCCAAGATATGCTGAATGTAAAAGCCGGATTTTCCGGAATCCAGCGTGCATTTGCAAAAACAGGAAAAACGCTGCCATTGTTTATTTCTGGTACCATTGAGCCAATGGGTACAACCTTAGCCGGTCAGACCATTGATTCATTTTATATTTCAATTGAACACATGAATCCTGTGGCAGTAGGGCTCAACTGCGCAACCGGCCCGGAATTCATGCAGGATCATATTCGTACATTATCAGAGCTTGCTACCACTGCGGTTAGCTGCTATCCAAATGCCGGGCTTCCTGATGAGGAAGGACATTATCATGAAACACCGGAAACTCTGGCGAAAAAACTGGCTGATTTCGCTGCCCATGGATGGCTTAATATTGTTGGCGGCTGTTGCGGTACAACACCTGATCATATCCGCGCCATTGCCGAAACAATGAAATCTTATAAACCTCGGGAAGTCAAACATCACTCCCTTCACATGGTTTCTGGAATTGAGCCTCTTATTTACGATGATCCAACTTTAAGGCCGATCATGGTCGGTGAAAGGACAAATGTCATCGGCTCCCGGAAGTTCAAACGGTTAATTGCGGAAGGGAAATTTGAAGAAGCTGCGGAAATTGCCAGAGCTCAGGTCAAAGGTGGTGCCCATGTAATTGATATTTGCCTTGCCGATCCAGACCGCGATGAGCTTGCCGATATGGAAAACTTCATTAAAGAAGTAGTGAAGAAAGTAAAGGTACCACTGGTTATTGATTCTACAGATGAAAAAGTCATTGAAAAATCTTTGAAATATTCTCAGGGGAAAGCGATTATTAATTCGATCAATCTTGAGGACGGAGAAGAACGATTAGAAGCGATTGTGCCGCTCATCCACCGCTACGGAGCTGCTGTCGTTGTCGGTACGATTGATGAAAAAGGAATGGGTGTCACTGCAGAACGGAAACTCGAGATTGCCAAACGCTCCTATGAACTGCTGGTAAACAAATACAAGCTGAAGCCGCAGGACTTGATTTTTGACCCATTAGTTTTCCCAGTTGGAACCGGCGATGAACAGTATATCGGCTCCGCCCAAGCAACCGTGGAAGGCATTCGGCTCATCAAGGAACATTTGCCTGGCGTTCAAACGATTCTTGGAATTAGTAACGTATCCTTTGGATTGCCACCAGTTGGACGGGAAATTTTGAATTCGGTGTTCCTATACCACTGTACTCAGGCAGGTCTTGATTATGCGATTGTGAACACAGAGAAGCTTGAACGCTTTGCTTCCATATCAAAAGAAGAAGTGAAGCTAGCTGAGGATCTTCTTTTCAAAACAACGGATGAAACACTGGCGGTATTTACTGATTATTACCGTGATAAAAAGAAAGAGGCCAAAGTAACGGTTCCAGATATGAGCTTGGAGGAACGGCTCGCCTATTATATTGTGGAAGGGACGAAAGAAGGACTCATTCCTGATTTGGAACTAGCCCTTCAAAAGTACCCTACCCCCCTTGATATTATTAATGGTCCGTTAATGGATGGGATGAAGGAAGTGGGGCGTCTATTTAACGATAATCAATTAATCGTAGCCGAAGTGCTGCAAAGTGCAGAAGTCATGAAAGCCTCTGTCTCCTTTTTAGAACCATATATGGAAAAAGGAGATGTTTCCGCCTCCAAGGGGAAAGTGATCTTAGCAACCGTGAAAGGCGATGTTCACGATATCGGCAAAAATCTTGTCGATATTATCCTTAGCAATAATGGATATGAAGTAATTGACCTGGGGATTAAGGTGACTCCCGCCGAGTTAATTAAAGCGATTCGGGAGGAAAAACCAGATATTATCGGGCTTTCTGGCCTTTTGGTCAAATCCGCTCAGCAAATGGTTTTGACTGCCCAGGATATGAAGGAAGCGGGAATAGATCTTCCGATATTAGTAGGAGGAGCCGCCCTTTCACGAAAATTTACCGATACAAAAATTGCGAAAGAATATAATGGTCTTGTTCTTTATGCAAAGGATGCGATGTCCGGTTTGGCACTTGCCAATCAGCTGCAATCAACGGAGGAACATGAAAAGCTACTCGCTGAAAAACAGAAAAAATTGGCGACACTGGATGTTCCATTAGAATTACCAAAACGTTCTTCGATAGCAGTCGCCACGAAGCCAAGATCATCTGTCTCCACAGAGGTACCGGTGTTTGTCCCAATGGATACGAAGCGGCATGTAATAAAATCCTATTCCTTATCACATATTGAACCATATATTAATATGCAAATGCTGCTTGGCCACCATCTGGGGGTAAAAGGGAAAATCTCCAAACTTCTTGCCGAGAAAGATGAAAAAGCTTTAAAAGTAAAAGAAATGGTTGATCAGCTACTAGCGGATGCCAGTGCCAATCAGTGGATCGACCCAGCAGCCGTCTATCAATTTTTCCCGGCACAGTCTGATGGCAATATGATTCATATATATGATCCAGAAAATCCTTCTGTAGTCATTGAAACATTTGATTTTCCGCGGCAGGAATCTGCTCCATATCTCTGTTTGGCAGATTTCCTAAAACCAGTGGACAGTGGGATAATGGATTATGTCGGCTTCTTTACAGTTACAGCTGGCAAAGGAATTCGCGAGGTAGCAGACCAATTAAAACTTGATGGCCGATTCCTTGAAAGCCATGCACTTCAATCATTAGCACTAGAAACAGCGGAAGGCCTTGCTGAATTCATTCATCGGCTAATGCGCGATCGTTGGGGCTTTCCAGATCCGGCAACATTTACGATGCAAGATCGTTTCGCTGCCCGTTATCAAGGACAGCGTTTCTCGTTCGGTTACCCGGCCTGTCCAGATCTGGAGGATCAGAAGAAGCTATTTAAACTCATCCAACCAGAAGATATTGGTGTACGTTTGACGGATGGCTACATGATGGAGCCAGAAGCTTCCGTATCTGCGATGGTATTTGCCCATCCGGAAGCCAGATATTTTAATGTGTTAAAATAATCTTTTAATAAAAAAGATTCGTGGAATAATCCACTTATTTCCACGGATCTTTTTTAGATTGATCATTCATATTAATTGAATGTCTAGACCCTTATCCTTCACTGTTCTTTTCACTAATGCCCTATTAAAATATTAATTATCTACTAGAACCCTCATTTTACCTTTACTATGTTTCATTCTTTGCACCATTATTGACATGCTTTTCTCCTTCTATTATAGTTACCTAGGTAACTATTATCTATAAGGAGCAGTCTATGAATAGCCACGAATTATTTCACACTCTTCATCAATTATCACGCCATTTTACCAATCATTTAAATGAATCATTAAAACCTTTTGGATTATACAGTGCCCAATGGGCCGTACTTTTTGTCTTAAAAACAAAAGGAACTTTAACCCAAAAAGAACTTTGCGACTATTTGTTTGTCGAGGCACCTCCAATGACCAGAACAATCCAAAGACTTGTAAAACAAGGTTATGTACGACAAGTACCTGGCAAGGATAAACGGGAAAAACGAATTGTTTTAACTGAAGAAGCTTTACTACAATACCCGAAATGGGAACGCGCCGTAAATGAAGCGAATCGGTATTTACTTGAACACCTACCAGAAACCTCACAAAAAGAATTACTAACATTACAGAAAAGCTGGTTACAAAAGCTTTTGTGAAGGAGTGCATCAAATGAATCAACAAAAATTATGGTCTAAAAATTTTATCAGTATTTCAATGAGTAATTTTTTTCTATTTTTAACTTTTTATTTCTTGCTCGTCACTCTTCCAAATCTTGCATTGGAGAAGTATCATAGCAGTGCATCCGAAGCCGGATTGATGACGACTGTATTTTTATTTGCGGCAATTATTTCCCGGCCGTTTGCTGGTCAATGGCTTGAACGAATCGGTTATCAAAAAATGTTATTCGTTGCACTGATCGTTTTCTTCGGAGCTTCCATCCTATACTTTTTCCCATCTTCTCTATATGGTATTCTTGCCGTTCGCTTTTTACAAGGTATTGGTTTTGGTATGGCAACAACATCGGCCGGTACCATTGTTGCAGAAATTGTTCCTAGTTCACGTCGAGGAGAAGGAATGGGCTATTTTATTATGTCATCCAATCTAGCTATGGTTTTAGGCCCATTTGTTGGTATTTCCGCTATGCAGCAATTTGGTCCAACCATTTTGTTTACCTTAAGTGTCATTGGTGCTTTAGCCTCACTCATTGCCGGGTTATTTGTCAAAATGACTAACCCCCAAGAGGTTCATTCGAACGTAAAGCAGCCGTTTACTTTCCGTAATATTTTTGAAATATCAGCTGTTTCCATTTCATTAATTGGAGCATTTTTTGGGTTAGTCTATTCGTCGATCCTTTCCTTTGTTTCTGTCTATGCTAATGAAGTTCATCTTGGTAATGTATCCAATCTTTTCTTTGTTGTGTTTGCCATTGTCCTATTAATCTCAAGACCATTTACCGGAAAGTGGTTTGATAGTTATGGCGCCAACATTATTGTCTTTCCATCAATTTTTTTATTTGCGATTGGCATGTTTGTGTTAGGGAAAACAGACAGTGAGGTGACCTTTCTCTTATCTGCAGGGTTGATCGGATTAGGCTGGGGAACCTTGTTTCCAACTTTTCAAACCATTGCCGTCCAAGATGCTCCTCCTAAAAAAAGAGGCTTAGCCACAGCCACATTCCTATCTATTTATGATTTAGGTATTGGTATTGGCTCGTTTGTAGTTGGATTAGTGATTGCCAAAATAGGTTTTAGTTCGTTTTATCTATTATGTTCAATCTATATTCTAATAGGCATGGCCCTTTATTATTTTGTACGGGTCCGAAAACAACAGACTTCTATTCCACAAGTAAACAATCAAAAGCAATAATAGAAATGACTCCTGTAATTGCCTCTTCATAATGACTGATATTTCAAAATAAGCAGGTTATTTTACTTTTACTGACAGTTCCGCTACAGTTATTTATGAAACGAATGATGAGGAGGTATGGAAATGTTTGACGTTATTATTGTTGGAGCAGGTGCTGCCGGAGCAAGTGCCGCACTATTTACAGCAAAGGCCGGAAAAAAAACATTGGTTATTGATAACGATAAAAGTATGACGAAACGTGCATGGATTGAAAATCATTATGGAGTAGCAGAAATTACTGGACCGGATCTTGTTGAAATTGGGAAAAAGCAAGCTCTTAAATTTGGCGCGGAACTGGTTGAAGAAACAGTAACCAATATCAGTAAAATCGATGGCGGATTTAAAGTTGAAACAGATCAACATTCTTATGAAGCAAAGCATGTTCTTTTAGCAACTGGTGCCCTTACTGACCTGGCCAAAAAAGTTGGTTTAACAACTAAACCAGGTACAGAACCAAGAATCAAAACCGTTTTGGATGTGGACGCGAAAGGAAAAACAAATATCGATGGTATTTGGGCTGCCGGAACCGTTGCTGGGGTAAGTGTGCATACCATTATTACCGCTGGTGACGGTGCAAAGGTTGCCATTAATATTATTAGTGAATTAAACGGTGAACGTTACGTTGACCACGATGTTCTAAAGTCCTAAGAGGGTTAAACATGACTAGAAGGAAAATTGACCATGTAGGCATTATGGTAAAAAACATGGAGAGGGCCATTCAGTTTTATCAAGAGGTTGTCGGCATGGAACTAAAAGGAAGGCTGGCCCATCCAGATATGTCGATCTCACTAGCTTTTCTTGGTTTTGGCGGATCAGACGAAACCGAGCTAGAGCTAATCAAAGGATATAATGATAACCTTCCGGAAGAAGGCAAAGTTCATCATTTTGCTGTAACGGTTGATGATATTGAAGCCGAATTCGAACGGATTAAACAATTAAATGTGCCATTAATTGATGAAGAAATCGTCACCCTTCCAAATGGATACCGCTATTTCTTTTTCCGAGGACCTGAAGGAGAATGGGTAGAGTTTTTCCAAAGATAAAGGATGAAAAAGCACCGGTGCTTTGATATGCTCCCCATAAGGTAGACAGATTAAAAAAATAAAAATCTGTTTACCTAAGGGGAGTATTTTTAATGTCAAGACGGGCACGTTCTTTAAAAGAAAAAATAAAGATTATTAATGATTTTAAAAATGAGACTTATTCCATTTCTGAATTGGAATCTATTTATAATACGGATAACGTAACAATTTATGATTGGGTATATAAATTTGAAAGATACGGAGTGGAAGGATTAAAAGAGTCTTCTTCATGGAGGAAGTATTCAAAGGAACTTAAAATACAGGCAGTTAAGGACTATCTTAGTGGGGATTTCTCCCTTCGGGAGGTTACTAGAAAATATGAAATTCCAAGTACTTCCACTCTACGTCAATGGATAAAGAAGTATAATGGTCATAGAGAATTAAAAGATACGGGAAAAGGGAGATCGAACTCTATGACTAAAGGAAGAAAGACAACTTGGAAAGAATTGAAATTGTACAAGATGCATTAGGAAATGGAAAAAATGATCAACAAACAGCTGAACACCATCAAGTATCATACCATCAAGTTTATCAATGGGTACGTAAATATGAAGCTGGCGGTTGGGATGCGTTAAAAGATCGTCGAGGACGTTCGAAGAACGAAGAAGAATTAACTCCAGAAGAAAAAATGAAGTTAGTGATTCGTCGAATTGAAAAAGAAAATGAACGTTTACGTGCGGAGAATGCATTCTTAAAAAAGTTAGAGGAGATCGAAAGGAGGAGAAAATAAGTCAAGTAAGATTTGAAGATAAATATATCGCAATTAAAGAACTTCATGATAATGAGCAACTCAGCATTGTCATGTTATGCGACATTGCAGGCGTTGCAAGAGCTGCTTATTATAAATGGTTAAACCGTAAGCCTTCCTTGCGAGAACTTGAAAATGAAGAAATTATTAAGGAAATGAAAGCGATCCATAAGAACGTTAAGGGTATCTATGGTTATCGTCGAATGTTAATAAATATAAACCGAAAGTTTGGAAAGAGTGTTAATCATATACGAATATATAGGCTAATGAGAATGGCCGGGATTCAATCTGTTATTAGGAGGAAGAAGACACGATATAGGCGTTCAAAACCTCAGCACGTTGCAGAGAATATATTAAATCGTGAATTTACAGCTGAGAAACCAAATGAAAAATGGATAACAGATGTTACCGAGTTCAAATATGGTCCTTCGAAGAAGGCTTATTTAAGTGT
>NZ_JAAFZF010000024.1:0-45946 GCF_010614825.1 Neobacillus sedimentimangrovi | reverse complement strand
AAGAACATTGAAGGAATTGAAGTCAAAAATTAATCATTACATGGTTTACTATAACAATTACCGCTATCAGTGGAATTTAAAAAAGATGACCCCTATTCAGTATAGGAATCATCTTCTAGCTGCTTAATCTCTTTTTTTAAAGTGTCCTTGACATGGGTACCATTTTACACGAATGTCTCTCCTTTTTTTAACCTCTTATAGTTATAACTTAATTCCTTTCAATAAACTCTATTTTGTATGAACAAGTTGTTTGCTTTGCTCATACTGGGCGATTTTATCTTCATATTTTAAAGTAACACCAATTTCATCCCAGCCGTTTAGGAGCATTTCTTTCGGATAGGGGGCGATATCGAATGTGAATTCAAAGCCCTCAGAATCGTAAACAATTTGATCCTCGAGATTTATTGTTAAAGTATAGCCTTCGGTTTCAGCTTTTTTCATAATGGTTTGAACTTGTTCTTCGGTGGCCTGGATGGCAAGAATGCCGTTTTTCACCGTGTTATTTTTAAAAATATCAGCAAAACTAGGGGCAATAATAACCCTAAAGCCGAAGTCTTGAACCGCCCATGGGGCATGCTCACGGGAAGAGCCGCATCCAAAGTTTTCACCGGCCACCAAGATGGATGCACCTTTATATTGAGGCTGATTTAATGGAAACTCAGGATTTGGATTTCCTTCGTCATCAAAACGCCAATTATAAAACAGGAACTGCCCGAAACCGCTTCGTTCAATCCTCTTTAAAAATTGTTTTGGTATGATTTGGTCCGTATCGATATTTGCTCTGTTTATAGGGCAGACAATTCCTTGATGAATTCGTAATGGTTCCATGATTTAACCGACCTCCTGTGCTGTGAATGTACGGACATCAACAAAATGACCGGCAATCGCTGCAGCTGCTGCCATTTCTGGGCTCACTAGATGAGTGCGTGCACCTTTTCCTTGACGACCTTCAAAGTTGCGATTGGAAGTAGAAGCACAGCGTTCTCCAGAAGGAATGAGATCATCATTCATTCCAAGACACATACTGCAGCCGGCATTACGCCATTCAAAGCCAGCATCTGTAAATACCTTATCTAGGCCTTCTTTTTCCGCTGCCATCTTTACACTGAAGGAACCTGGAACGACAATGGCTTTGACAGAAGGATGCACTTTCTTGCCGCGAATGATTTCGGCTGCCTTGCGCAAATCACTTAGGCGGGAATTCGTACAGGAGCCAATGAACACATGGTCAATTTTGACACTGGATATCGGCTGCCCGGCTTCAAGACCCATATATTCAAGGGCACGTTTGATTTCTTCCCGATCGCTGGCTTTATTGGCTTCTTCAGGATTTGGAACACTTGCCGAGATTGGGATGCACATGCCAGGATTAGTTCCCCAAGTTACTTGTGGTTCGACTTCCGTTGCATCAATCTCAACTACTGCATCATATTCTGCCCCTTCATCAGTGGCAAGAGATTTCCAGCGGGTAACGGCTTCTTCAAATGCTTTTCCTTGGGGAACATGTTTTCTTCCGCGCAAATATTCAAACGTTGTTTCGTCAGGAGAGATCAGCCCAGCCCGCGCTCCTCCTTCAATGGACATATTGCAGACGGTCATTCTCTCATCCATGGACATTTCACGGATCGCTTCTCCGGTATATTCGATGATATACCCTGTCCCAAATTTAACTCCGAATTTTCCAATAATCGCAAGGATTAAATCTTTAGCAGTAACACCTTTTCCAAGTTTGCCTTTTACTTTTACATTCATTGTTTTTGGCGGTGCTTGCCAAAGAGTTTGGGTAGCCAAAACATGTTCTACTTCACTGGTTCCAATTCCAAATGCTAAAGCACCGAAGGCACCGTGCGTGGATGTATGACTGTCACCACAGACAATCGTTTTTCCTGGCTGGGTTAGACCAAGTTCCGGACCAATGACATGGACGATCCCGTTATCTGGGTGATGGATGTGAGCTAAAGGAATGCCAAATTCCTCGCAGTTTTGCTGTAACGTATCGATTTGCTTTTTCGAAATAGGATCTTCAATCACTAGTCTTTGTCGAGTTGGAACATTATGGTCCATTGTGGCAAAAGTGAGATCCGGACGGCGCACTTTACGTCCATTCATTCGCAGCCCTTCAAAGGCTTGAGGGGAGGTGACTTCATGAACAAGGTGTAAATCAATATAAAGTAAATCCGGTTTTCCTTCTTCTCGATGGACAACATGCTGTTCCCAAATTTTTTGGATAATATTTTTTGGTCTTTCCATAGCTTTCTTCCTCACGTTATTAGATTAAAAGTTTGTTAAAAATAGAATGAATTTTGTAGGTTAAGGGGAAAACCGCCGATTTCAAGGCGGTTTCCCAATGATTTTTTATTAAAAGTAACAGCTTGCGATACATTTTGAGGCGCTCACAGTTCGGATATAATCAACGATTAACTTTGTCATTTCTGCTGTGCCGACTTGGAATCCTCCAGCAATCCGAAGATCAGCCGTATGATATCCTGCATCTAATACCGACTGAACGGCGTCTTCGATAATCTTCGCTTCATCTTCTAATCCAAATGAATAACGAAGCATTAACGCAGCTGATAGAATCATTGCAGTTGGATTAGCGATACCTTTTCCGGCAATGTCTGGTGCTGAACCGTGAACTGGTTCGTATAGGCCAACTCCAGCTTCGTTCAAGCTAGCGGAAGGGAGCATACCAAGTGATCCAGTTAATACGGAGGCCTCGTCACTTAAGATGTCGCCGAACATGTTCTCCGTTACAATGACATCAAAATGAGAAGGATTTGTGATCAGTTTCATTGCTGCTGCATCGACTAATAGATGTTCCACAGCGACATCAGGGTACTGGGCTTTTTTCTCTTCAACGATTTCACGCCACATTTTGCTGGACTCAAGGACATTGGCTTTGTCAACAGAAGTTAGGCGTCCTCGGCGGCCTTGTGCCGCTTGGAATGCTTTGTCTATAATTCTTTCAATTTCTTGACGTGTATAGCTGAGAGTATCAACCACCACTTGACCATTATCGCGACGTTCGCTAGGAGATCCGAAGTAAATGCCCCCTGTTAGTTCACGTACAATAAGGAGGTCGCTTCCACTAACGACTTCTTCCTTTAATGGGGAAGCAGGCAGTAAGTTTTTGAAACCTTTGATTGGTCTTAAGTTTGCATATAAATCAAGGGCTTTACGGATACCTAGTAGTCCGCGCTCAGGGCGAAGGTGGGAAGGATTGTTATCCCATTTTGGTCCGCCAACCGCTCCAAGTAATACCGCATCTGCCTGTTTGCAAGCATCAACCGTTGTTTCTGGAAGGGGGGTGCCGTATTGGTCAATGGCTGCTCCTCCAATTTCATGGGTTTCAAAGCTGAAAGAGTGGTTATACTCTTCAGCAATTGCAGTTAATACTTCCTTGGCAGAATTCATGACTTCCTTGCCAATCCCATCACCGGGTAGTAAAACAATTCGCTTTTTCATTAGAAGCAACCTCCTCGTTTTTGAAAATTCTGATTTTATAAAATGGTAATTGTAGATCGACGCCTTTGAAAAAGGTGCCTAGGTTCTTATAGTGCAGCTGGTTCTTTAACCAATGCATTCTGATTGAAAAAGACGCGATTTACTGCATTGACAAATGCTTTAGCTGAGGCTTCAAGCACATCTTGTGAAGAGCCGCGCCCACTGACGTTAATTCCATTCACGGTCATTTTCACATGAACTTCAGCAAGGGCATCCCGTCCGCGCCCAACAGAGCTTAAGTTGAAATCTGTCAGATGAATTTCTTCCTTCACTAGTGCCTCTAATGTGTTATATAGTGCTTCAACACTTCCACCACCAGTGCGGGCTGTTTCTACCTTGATCCCTTCTGGAGTAGTAAGAGCTACTGTCGCTGTAGGTAGATTGGATGAACCATAGTGAACCTGGAAAGCAACTAGTTCATATTTCTTTATATCAACGGCTGCTGTTTGGATATCGGTCAGGATCGCGAAAAGATCTTCATCTGTGACTTCTTTTTTACGATCCGTTAATTGTTTAAAAGATTGAAAGGCTTCGTTCAGTTTCTCTTGGGTTAATTCAAAGCCCATCTGTTCAATTTTATCTTTAAACGCATGACGTCCGGAGTGCTTACCGAGAACAAGGTCATTGGACTGAACTCCGACTAATTCAGGTGTAATAATTTCATAGGTTAACGCATTTTTTAATACGCCATCCTGGTGAATGCCTGATTCATGAGAAAAGGCATTTTTTCCAACAACGGCTTTATTTCCTGGAACTTTCATCCCGGTAAAGCGGCTGACCAAATCACTGGTGCGTTTAATTTCTTTTAATACTAGATTGGTTGTGAATGGATATTTGTCTTTACGAATATTTAAAGCAACGGCGATTTCTTCTAAAGCAGCATTGCCAGCACGTTCGCCGATCCCGTTGATTGTACCCTCGACTTGGGTAGCTCCGTTTTCAATAGCCGCTAGGGAATTGGCTACCGCCATTCCTAAGTCATCATGGCAATGACAGGAGAGTGAGGCTTTATGAATATTCGGCACGTTTTCTCTAATGTAGCGGAACATACGGCCATATTCTTCCGGTGTTGTATAGCCAACTGTATCAGGAAGGTTGATAACGGTAGCTCCAGCATCGATCACTTTTGTAATGATTCGGACAAGAAAATCTAGATCGGAACGGGAAGCATCTT
Source organism: Neobacillus sedimentimangrovi (assembly GCF_010614825.1). Taxonomy (NCBI): domain Bacteria; kingdom Bacillati; phylum Bacillota; class Bacilli; order Caryophanales; family Bacillaceae; genus Neobacillus; species Neobacillus sedimentimangrovi. The sequence continues at coordinate 41,268 of NZ_JAAFZF010000024.1, read as the reverse complement.
CCGCAGACCATTCCACATGAGTAAATTTCTTTTTCGCATAAGAAACCATATCAATCGCTGTCAGCATTACTTGTTCTGGTGTTTTCTTCAGCTTATACTCCATATGAATAGGGGAGGTGGCAATGAAAACGTGTAACCTTGGTTCCGCTGCTTCTTTTAATGCTTCCCATGCAATGTCAATATCCGATTTAACGGCACGTGCTAGACCGGTTACAGAAGAGTTCTTAATTGTTTTTGCAATGGCTTTTACTGCTTCGAAATCTCCTTGGGAGGAAGCCGGGAACCCGGCCTCCATAATATCAACGCCAAACCTTTCCAACTGTTTTGCTATTTCCAATTTTTCTAGCTGGTTTAAATTTACACCAGGGGATTGTTCGCCATCACGTAAGGTTGTGTCAAAGATATTAACGTGAACCATGTACCACCACTTCCTTCTTCTGATTAGGCTTTTTAATAAACGGCATTAAAGCACGAAGCTCGCGGCCGACCACTTCGATCGGGTGGTTGTTTTCTGCACGGTTGATGGCATTAAATTGTGGACGGTTTGCTTGGTTTTCAAGAATCCAGCCTTTGGCGAATGCGCCTGTTTGGATATCCTTTAATACTTCTTTCATGCGGGCTTTTGTTTCTTCATTCACTACGCGTGGACCTGATACGAAATCTCCCCATTGTGCAGTATCAGAGATGGAGTAGCGCATGTATTCCAAACCGCCTTCGTATAAAAGGTCAACAATTAATTTTAATTCATGTAGACACTCAAAGTAGGCAACTTCAGGCTGATAACCTGCTTCCACCAGTGTTTCGAAACCAGCTTTGATAAGGGCCGTTGTTCCACCACAAAGGACAGCCTGCTCTCCGAATAGATCGGTTTCTGTTTCTTCTTGGAAGGTGGTTTGCAATACCCCTGCACGGGCTGATCCAATTCCTTTTGCATAGGCTAAAGCAAGGTCTTTTGCCTGACCGGTATAGTCTTGATATACCGCATAAAGGGCTGGAACACCTGCACCTTCCGTGAAAGTACGGCGTACCAAGTGGCCAGGGCCTTTAGGTGCTACTAGGAATACATCGACATCCGCAGGAGGGACGATCTGGTTAAAATGAATGTTAAACCCATGAGCAAAAACTAAGGCATCTCCAGCTTTTAGGTTCGGTTTGATGCTTTCTTCATACACTTTAGGCTGCAATTCGTCCGGCAATAAAACCATGACTACATCTGCTTGGGCAGTCGCCTCTGCAACAGTGGTAACTTGAACACCATCTTCTACGGCTTTATCCCAAGATTTACCTGGGCGTAATCCAACAACAACATCGAATCCACTTTCTTTTAAGTTAAGTGCATGGGCATGACCTTGAGAGCCATAACCAATGATAGCGATTTTTTTCCCTTGTAATACTTCTTCTTGAATATCTCCGTTATATAATACTTTTGCCATTTTGATCATCCTTTCAATAAATTAGTGATTTATTTTAATAGATAACTAGCTGATAATTCTGTTGTTTGTGGTTGATGCCCGCGAAGGAAAGCAGTCAACCCGGTTCTAGCAATTTCTTTAATGCCATATGGACGAAGTAAATCTATCAATGCGTCGATTTTATCTGGTCGACCAGTAATTTGAATCGCCAAGCTATCCTTGCTTACATCGATAATCAGAGCACGGAATGGATCAATAATACCGTTAATTTCGCTGCGAAGCTGAGGGCTACTTGCCACCTTGATTAGGGCAAGCTCTCTTGCGACAATGGCTTTATCGGTAATATCGGAAACTTTTAATACATCAATTTGCTTGTTTAATTGTTTTGTAACCTGTTCAAGCCGCTGATCATCCTCGACATCTACAACAAGTGTCATTTTGGATACCCCTTCAGTTTCCGCTGCTCCAACTGAGATGCTGGTGATATTAAATTGCCTTCTTTGCAAAAGACCGGTAACCCGGTTAAGGACACCACTACGATCTTGAACGGTTAATGAGATGATGCGTTTCATTGTGGTTTCACCCCAATCATTTCATGAAGCCCTTTTCCCGGCGCAATCATTGGAAAAACTTTTTCCTGTTGAAGGACTCGACAGTCGATAAGAACCGGACCATCATGTGCCATCAGCTCAGGAAGGGAAGTAATCAACTCTTCTTGATTATCAATTTTTGCCCCTCGGATTCCATAGCTTTCAGCCAGTTTCACGAAATCAGGCTGCGTATGGAGTAGGGACTCGGAAATACGATTATCATATAAAAGCTCTTGCCACTGACGAACCATTCCAAGTGCACTATTATTGACGATAATAATTTTGACTGGCAGATTTCTTTCATAAATGACTGACAGTTCTTGGAGTGTCATTTGGAATCCAGCGTCTCCGACAATTGCTACGACTGTGCTTTCCGGTGAGGCCATTTGCGCTCCAATGGCTGCAGGGAAGCCGAATCCCATCGTTCCAAGCCCACCTGATGTAATCCAGCGATGCGGCTTATTGAAAGTGTAATATTGAGCGGCCCACATTTGATGCTGACCAACGTCGGTAGCAACAATGGCTTCACCTTTGGTCACTTTATGAATAGCTTGAATGAGCCATTGTGGGCTTATGCCACTTGGGTCAAGCTCATACCAAAGGGGGTAATCTTTTTTGTACTGATTTAATTTTTCCCGCCATTTTTCACAATCTGGAGACTTCTCTGCTTCTTTTAAAAGCTCCATTAAGGCTACCTTCGCATCAGCGACAATTGGAATTTGTGTTGGTACATTTTTTCCAATTTCAGCCGGATCGATATCAATGTGTGCTACTTTTGCGAATGGGGCAAAGTGTTTCAAGTTTCCGGTTAATCGGTCATCGAAACGGGCTCCGAAATTGATTAATAAATCACATTCATATAGGGCCATGTTTGCTGCATAAGTTCCATGCATGCCGCCCATTCCTAAAGAAAGTGGGCTGTCTGCCGGGAAGGCTCCTAGTCCGAGTAATGTCGTTACAACTGGTATTTGATGCTTTTCAGCAAAAGCTGTAAGTTCTTTAGAGGCGTGGCTGTGTAAGACGCCGGCACCAGCTAGAATAACTGGCTTTTTCGCTTTCGAAATAGATTCCGACAGCTTTTTAATCTGCATCGGATTTGGTTTATAAGTTGGCTGATAGCCAGGTAAATGGATGTTAACATCTTTTACGACTTCTGTTAGGATTTCAGATGATATATCTTTTGGCACATCGACAACGACAGGACCTGGCCGTCCGGTAGAAGCAATATGAAAAGCTTCTTTGACGATTCTTGGTAAGTCGGCAACAGATTGTACTTGGTAATTATGTTTTGTGATCGGAGTAGTAATTGCCATGATATCTGCTTCCTGGAAGGCATCGGTTCCGATTACTGTCCGTGCAACTTGGCCAGTGAATACCACGAGTGGTAGGGAATCCATCATGGCATCCGTAATTCCGGTAACCAAGTTTGTTGCTCCAGGGCCTGAAGTTCCAATAACAACACCAGGTTTACCGGTAATTCGAGCGTATCCTTCTGCAGCATGAATCATTCCTTGTTCGTGACGGAAGAGTACATGCTTGATAGAATTTTTGGCGCGATAGATCGCATCATAAATTGGAAGAACAGCTCCTCCCGGATAACCAAATATTGTATCAACGCCTTCTTCGAGCAATAGTTCAATCAGAAGGTCTGCACCAGTTTTTGGTGCGGTACTGGTTTGGAACTCCAGCTTTGCTTCTACTTTCACGTTGTAATTCCCTCCTTGTGATATTTGAATATTTAAAAAACTTAATGTATAAAGCCACATTTAAAAAAGGCCACTTCTTCCCAATAAACTGCATTTAATCCTTTAAAAGCAGAATAATCGGGGAGAAAAGGCCTTTCATTTTCTCGGTACCACCCGGTTCACAGCACCCTCACGAATGCTGCCTCATGAAGCGAAAACAAAATATCGCTTCTTTTTGTAACAGGTGTTCGTATGTAAACACCCGGTTAAACCTAATAGGTAAAAAACCGTTCAGATTAACACTCAGGGATGATGTCAAAATAGGTTGTATTACTGGGCTTCCAGCAACCCCAGCTCTCTGTAAATACAAGCTCCTATTCCTTTATTCCCGTCATCGATTTATGATTATTTTTTTATCAATTGAACTCTATTGATGTACCTTGCTTCACTATATAGAAGGGGAGGGGTACAAATGGTTCCCTATATGAAATTTATTAAATCTTCATAACCCCGCCAGTATTTGCGGAAGTGACCAATTTTGCATATTTTGCTAGGTAGCCGTTTTTAATTTTCGGCTCCGGTTTTACCCAGTTACGGCGCCTTTCGGCAAGTTCCTCGTCATCAACAAGCAGTTCAATGGAACGAGCCTCTAAATCGATTAAAATTTTGTCGCCATTTTGTACGAAAGCAATTGGCCCGCCTTGAGCGGCTTCTGGTGAAATGTGGCCGATGGATATACCTCTGCTTGCTCCTGAGAAGCGACCGTCCGTGATTAGGGCAACTTCTTTATCCAGACCGCGTCCGGCGATGGCCGAAGTTGGTGCAAGCATTTCTGGCATTCCCGGTCCGCCTTTAGGTCCTTCGTAGCGGATGACAACCACATGTCCTGCTTGTACGGTTCCGTTATTTATGCTTTCTAGTGCCTCATCTTGGGAGTTGAATACAATCGCTTCACCCAAGAAAGTTTTAATCGATGGATCGACTGCACCTACTTTGATGACACTACCGTCAGGTGCAATATTTCCATAAAGAATGGAAAGGCCGCCAACGGGACTATAAGGACGATCTTTTGGTCGTATCACGGTTTCATCAAGAATGGTTGCATCTTTTACATTTTCAGCTAACGTTTTTCCAGTAATGGTTATACAATCTTTATGAAGTGCGCCTTCCACTTTGCAAAGTTCGTTGAGAATCGCACTTACACCGCCAGCACGATGGACATCCTGCATAGAAAAATCGGATGCTGGCATGATTTTGGCCAAGTATGGAACCTTTTCAGCGATTTTATTGATATCTCGCAAATCATATTCAATTCCTGCTTCATGAGCGATAGCTAATGTATGAAGAACGGTATTGGTAGACCCACCCATTGCCATATCTAAGGCAAAGGCATTGTCGAATGCTTCTCTTGTCAAAATATCTCTTGGTCGAACATCGTTTTTAATTAATTCTATTAAATGTCTAGCTGCCTGACGGATGAGTTCATACCTCTCTTCGGAAGTGGCAACAATGGTTCCATTGCCTGGAACCGTCATTCCTAGTACTTCCAGTAGACAGTTCATTGAGTTAGCTGTAAACATACCTGAACAGGATCCACATGTAGGGCATGCAGTACTTTCAATTTCAAGCAGCTGCTGCTGACTGATTGTACCTTTATGATAAGCACCGACCCCTTCAAAAACAGATGTAAGGGAAAGTGGTTTTCCTGTAGATGATACACCGGCTTCCATTGGTCCACCTGATACAAATACAGAAGGTACATTAGTTCTAGCTGCTGCCATTAGCATTCCTGGTGTGATTTTGTCGCAGTTTGGAATGTAAAAAACACCATCAAACCAGTGAGCATTGATGACCGTTTCAGCACTGTCAGCAATAAGTTCCCGGCTAGGAAGGGAGTAACGCATGCCGATGTGTCCCATGGCAATTCCGTCATCTACACCAATCGTATTAAATTCAAATGGGACCCCACCAGCTTCACGAATTGCTTCTTTGACAATCTCACCAAATTGATTAAGGTGTTTATGACCGGGGATAATATCAATGTATGAATTACAAACTCCGATAAACGGTTTATCCAAATCACTTGTTTTCACCCCGGTTGCGTATAACAAACTGCGGTGGGGGGCCCGATCAATCCCCTTTTTAATCATATCGCTTCGCATGTTTCTATCTCCTAACTAACGATTGCATGGTTTACTTTTTCTGGGTAACAAGCTTCGCCATCTGTTGTGACTAACTTTCTAAATTCTTTTAAAAGCTCATTTGTAATTTTTCCTGGTTTGCCATTGCCGATTTGCCGTCCATCTACATCAATGACCGCAATGACTTCAACAGCCGTTCCTGTTAAAAATACTTCATCAGCCACGTAGACATCGTGTCTTCCAAATGGAGTTTCCTGTACTTCATACCCCTTCGCCCGAGCCACTTCGATAATGGCGTTGCGGGTAATTCCTTCTAATGCCCCCAAGTAAATAGGCGGTGTTTTAATCACTCCATTTTTTACAATAAAGATATTGTCTGCTGACCCCTCTGTTACATAGCCCTGGTCATTTAGCATTAAGGCTTCCTGTACCCCGGCTTGATTGGCTTCCAGTTTAACAAGAATATTGTTTAAGTAATTAAGAGATTTAATTTGTGGGCTCAATACATCCGGGCGGTTTCTTCTGCTAGCCACGGAAGCAATCTTGATCCCATTTTCATAAAGTTCCTTCGGATACATGGTTAATTCCTCTGCGATAATGATTACGTTAGGATTGGAGCAGGAGGCAGGGTCCAGTCCGAGATTTCCTTTACCGCGGGAAACAACGACTCGAATATAGGCACTTTCGAGCTGATTTTTTCTAACCGTTTCAACAATTAATTGCGTCATTTCTTCCTGTGTATATGGAATCTTCAGCATAATAGATTGAGCTGATTCATACAGCCGTTTCAGGTGAGCGTCAAGTCTGAATACGTTGCCGTTATAAACTCGTATGCCCTCAAATACCCCATCTCCGTATAAAAATCCATGATCATAAACTGAAACAACAGCATCTTCTTTCTTGACGAACTCTCCGCCAAGGAAAATCCATTGACATCCCAACATAACCACTCCTTTTTTGATAAAACGCTTTAAATGAATAAACTTAACTATGAAAAGAAAAGCCTTGCCCGATCCCATCAAAATGGTGATATACAAAGGCGTTTTTGAAGTGAATTTCTTATTTTCGATAATCTTACACCCATTTAGAGACAGGGTCAATATAAAAATCTGATAATTCAAACTAGTTAAAAAAATTGGGAGCGTTTACAATATTGTTACAGCAAGGAATGGAAGAAGTATATTTTTTTGAAAATTTTTTAAAAGGGAATATTTGAAAGCGTTTTAATAGAAGTGATACGAGGAATCTATAATCTAGGAATGGTTATTAATGGAAATAAAAGAAGCAATTGGAACAGATCGTAATTTATTGCTTATGTAGAAAGAATGGCGCCTCCAATAATGATGCCTTTTGAGAATGGAGGCCGCCTGAAAAGATTGTATGATTACGCATTAAGTTTTGGTTCGACTTGGATGGCTGTTTTTTGTTTCTTTTCAATAATTGGTTTAGGCTTAACAATTTCAGGATAGCCGTAACTTCCATGTTCACTAATATCAAGACCAATGATTTCTTCTTTTTTGGTTACACGTAATCCGTTCATTAATGCCTTCATGATGGATAAAAGAATAAACGAAACAATAAAAGCAAATGCCCCGCAAACAATCACTCCTAAAGCTTGAACACCAAGTTGGTGGAACCCTCCTCCATAAAACAGTCCCGCTTGGCCGACTGTTGCCAGTTCTGGAGTGGCAAAGAATCCAGTTGATAATGTTCCCCATATACCAGCCGTTCCATGTACAGAAAGGGCGGCAATAGGGTCATCAATTCTTTTCTTCTCAAAGAACCGAATGCTAAAGAATACAAGGATTCCAGCGATGAAACCGATCAAGACAGCCGCCCATGTATCAACAAATGCACAGGAAGCTGTAATGGCAACCAAACCTGCTAATGCTCCATTTAGCATCATTGGTACATCTGCTTTTCCTAGAACAATCCAGGAGATGGTCATCGCAGCAATTACTCCAGCACCAGCCGCCAAGTTGGTATTGACAGCGACAAATCCGAAGAAGGCGTTGTCAACAGAAAGGGTACTTCCCGCATTAAATCCAAACCATCCAACCCATAGTATCAAGACGCTAAGAGCAGTAAATACTTGATTATGTCCTGCAAGATTATTGGCTGAACCATCTTTATTGTATTTTCCGATACGTGGTTTTAGGATAATTGTCGCTGCAAAAGCCGCCATTGCTCCTGTCAAGTGAACGACAGTTGAACCGGCGAAGTCTTGCTTCCCATGCTCGGCTAACCAACCGCCTCCCCAAATCCAATGTGCAATCGGAGGATAAACGATAATGGAAAATAGGACAGCAAAGATTAGGTAGGCACTAAGTTTAGCTCTTTCAGCAAATCCACCAAACGCAATAGTTAAGGAAATGCCAGCAAACGCTGACTGAAATAAAAAGAATACTGGTCCTGATAGTCCTAAGCCTTCCACTTCATACCCAGAATAAAAGAAATCAGAAAGACCGATTAAAGAATTACCTTCTCCAAAAATGAATCCATAACCGACCGCCCAAAACATGATGGAACCTATACCAAATGTTAAGATTGTTTTTCCGGCGATATGTCCAGCATTTTTCATACGGGTAGATCCTGTCTCAAGTAGGATAAACCCCCCAATCATTAGGATGACAAGAACGGCACCAATCATCACCCAAATGCTGTTCATTAAAAATGTCGTATCCATTTTTTCTCCTCCTTTATTTCACATTCATTTTTCTAACAATTTGGATATATTTGAATTATTACTCATATGTGAGATTTTTTTCTACAATTATGTAAGAAAATATAACAAAGATTTTTTAAAACTTGTTTTTTATTGATCTGGTGGAGTGAGCGGAGGAAAAGGGCACAAAAAAAAGCCACATATTAAGAATAAGGGCCTTTTCGTATACCAAAATGGGCATTCAATTGTCCTTGTATCATTTTTCTTTTCATTTCATCTGGATTCTGTTTCTTTTGATCACGAAGCATTTCTTTTCTAATTTCATGTGTTTGCACACCATCTTCAATTTTGTTGGCGATTTCTACTAGTAATTCAACATCTTCAAAAGAGTATTTTCGGTTTCCTCCCGGAGTACGCTCAGGAAAAATAAGCTTGCGTTCTTCATAATAGCGAATTTGCCGTTCGGAAAGTCCTGTCAGCTCTTTGACAATCCCAATGGTAATCACTTTTTTATATTTATAAGACGAATCACTTCCCATTTTTGTCACTCACCACACTTATTTGTTTCTTACATTTTATACAATTTCAATCCAGCTAGCACCGTTTATGTTAGAAATTCTTACATTGATTTCATTATGTAAAAAAACCAGGGAAGGACTTCCCTGGTTTTTTAATACTCCCCATCAAACGGTGTGAATGGGAAGTTAAATCGTCTTTCTACTGCCCGCAGACGTTGGTTTACCCGTTGTAAACGGCGCTCCAACCGGGTAACTCTCCTTTCTAATTGTTCGATTTCCCTCTGTTGGCGATTATTTTCTCTTTCTAACTGGCTAACTCTGCGCTCCAACTGAGGTTGGCGATCTGGATCATAGGATTCTGTCGGTACATAATGATTCATTTGTTCTGGCGTGGCATAAGAACTGTAATCATAAGGGAAATGTGGAAACTGGTAGTATCCATATGGATTCATTAGGCAACTCTCCTTTTGTTTATGAATGCCCTATACATTATGTAGGCAATCATGGAGAAGTAACGGCGAATACCTAGATAATTTTTTTGAAGAAAAATTACCTTAAATCAAGGAGAGGGCCTAATGTGCAAGTGATAGTTATTTTTTACCATTAAAAGATATATTCACAAAACTATTTTACCGTATTAAAATAATAAATAACTATTAAATGTATATTTACAAACTTAATAGTATAAAAATGTAATTTTAGAATATTATCTATTTTTGTAAAAAACTACTTTAAAAATAGTAGGTAATAGTGTATATTCTAAACATTAAAAAAATTATAAAGAGTCGTAAAAAGAGGAGGTCAAACATATGAAAAAATTTAAATGGATGGCAACATTGATAGTTTCAGCGTTTCTTTTAGTGCTTTCTGCCTGTGGAGCAAGTGAAACTAGCGGCGGAGGAGAGAAGAAGAAGACGTTAAGGGTTGTTACAGATGCGGCTTATGCCCCATTCGAATATCAAGATAAGGGAGAAGTAGTCGGATTTGATGTTGATTTCATAAAAGCAGTTGCCAAGCAGGCAGGGTATGAGGTAAAAGTAGAGCATGTTGGCTGGGACCCATTATTCGTAGAAATTAAAGGGAAAACGGCAGATCTAGCAGTTTCTGCTATTACGATTAATGATGATAGAAAACAAACCTATGATTTCTCTGTACCTTACTTTTTGTCAACGAATAAAATTCTAATTCCAAAAGATAGCGATATTAAGAGTGCTGCAGATTTGAAAGATAAAGTAGTCGCTGTTCAAAACGGAACTACTGGACAAGAAGCAGTTGAAACTCTATTAGGTAAAGAAAATAAAAATGTGAAAAAATTTAAAGATAATAATCTGGCAATCATGGAACTAAAGAACGGCGGTGCAGATGCGGTAGTAGCGGATAATACCGTCATTGAAGAATATGTAAAAAATAATCCAAATGAGAATTTTATTGTCATTGAAGATGAAGGAGCTTTTGATAAAGAGTTCTACGGCGTATTGTTCCCTAAGGAAAGTAAGCTAAAGGCCGAATTTGATAAAGCGATTAAAGAAATGATGGAAAATGGTGAATACACGAAAATCTACAAAAAGTGGTTTAAAGTAGATCCGGATTTATCGGAACTCAAAGCGAAGCAATAATAATTGGTCACAAAAATTGCGTAACTCGTACAATCTGGCAGTTACGCAATTTTTCTCTTAAATACATCATGACGGTCTGTAGGTTTTTATAGGGGGATTTTATAAATATGGATATTCGTTGGGATTTACTTGCTGAATATGCTCCTTTTTTTGTAAAAGGGACGCTTTTAACGATTGGACTTTCTGTTTGTAGTATTTTACTAGGAACGATCCTTGGTTTATTCATCGGACTGGGAAAAATGGCACAGAATAAGCTGATTTCGCTGCCATTTAATATTTATATTACTTTTTTTCGCGGGACGCCACTATTAGTGCAGATTTTATTAGTACACTTTGGTCTGGTGCCCCTAATTTGGGGAGAAACCAATGGCATTCTAGCAGCGATTATTGCTCTTTCACTAAACTCAGCCGCTTATGTAGCCGAGATCTTTCGCGCTGGAATCCAGTCGATTGATAAAGGGCAAATGGAAGCAGCTCGTTCACTTGGGATGAATCATGTACAGGCTATGCGTTATGTCATATTGCCTCAGGCATTTAAACGTATGATACCTCCACTTGGAAATGAATTTATTGTCCTAATTAAGGATTCGTCCTTAGCGGCAATTATTGCCGCTAAAGAACTCATGTATTGGGGACAGGCTATGCAGGGGCAGTATTACCGTGTATGGGAGCCATATCTGACAGCCGCATTGATTTACCTTGTATTAACGTTTTCGTTAAGTCTATTGCTATCCCGACTTGAAAGAAGGTTGGCTGTACAATGATTGAAGTGAAAAATTTAAAAAAGACATTTGGCAATAATGAAGTTCTGAAGGATATTAGTGTGACTATTAAGCCTCAAGAAGTAGTGGTGGTGATTGGGCCGTCCGGTTCCGGTAAGTCTACCTTCCTGCGCTGCCTAAATTTGCTGGAAACGATTAATGGTGGTCATGTCTGGATTGAGGGGAAGGACATTACGGATAAAAACACGGATATTAATAAGATCAGGACTGAAGTAGGGATGGTGTTTCAGCAATTTAACTTGTTTCCGCATAAAAAGGTAATTGAAAATATCATGCTGGCACCTGTGAAAGTTCGGAAAGTATCGCCAGAAAAAGCAAGAGAAAAAGGATTAGAGCTTTTGAGGAAAGTGGGTTTGGCGGATAAAGCGGAAGCCTATCCAGATTCTTTATCGGGCGGACAAAAGCAGCGGGTGGCCATTGCCAGAGCCCTTGCGATGGAACCGAAAATTATGCTCTTTGATGAGCCTACTTCAGCACTTGACCCAGAAATGGTCGGTGAAGTTCTTGAAGTTATGAAGCAGTTGGCCAAAGAAGGAATGACCATGGTAGTTGTCACCCATGAAATGGGGTTTGCCAAAGAAGTAGGGGATCGTGTCCTATTTATGGATGGAGGTGTGATTGTAGAAGAAGGTAATCCAAAGGAAATTTTTGAAAATCCACAGGAAGAGCGAACAAAGGCATTTTTAAGTAAAGTATTGTAATAAAGGAGGCAGGAAAGCCTCCTTTTTTGTATATGTTAGACTTTAAGAAATGTTTAGCTGCTTATGATAAGTCAACCTTCAATAGCTTTCGCTTTTCGTATAAGATAAGAAAATCTATTGTAGACTTCGAGAATTGTCAAGCTCCAGCCCCCTAGCGTCTAATGCCCTTCGGTCTCTGCCCTACGATAAGTCAACATCGAACTGCCTTTCGGCTCTTCGTGTTTCCTTTATCTAAGTTGGAGACCTCCAAGTCATACGCCGCTAAGCAGGGGGCTTCCGCTTTTCGTATAAGATAAGAAAATCTATTGTAGACTTCGAGAGCTGTCTAGCTCCAGCCCCCTAGCGTCTAGTGTCTTTCGCTCTCCGCCCTACGATAAGTCAACATCGAATCGCATATGCTCTTCGTGTTTCCTATATCTCAGTTGGAGACCTCCAAGCCATACGCCGCTGAACAGGGGGCTTTCGCTTTTCTGATTCTAAACTGAAATACATATGTTACAATTTTAATAAATAGATTTGTTAGAATCGTATAATTGGGACTTATAATCATCATTCGCGTCGAATAGTATAAGGAATAGTAATGTCTCTTTTTTACATATTAATGAAATTGAGTGTTTGCAATTGGAGGGAAAGAAATGGCGATAGAACATCAGTTAAAAGATAAGACTTATTATCAAATGTTCATCAATGAACATGAAAATATCCATCCCATCCTCGCCCTTGGAGAGGCTTTTCAGGAAGAGGCTCAAAAAGATTTGCCTGATTTAGCCGATATCCGGTTTGCGCAGGGGGAAGTGTATTTTCACCATAAGGATTATGAAGCTGCTATTTTTAAATGGGAAAATATTACAAACGAACTCGAACCATGGGCGAGAAAAAATATAGCCGATGCTTACTATGAATTGGGAATGTTATCTCAAGCAGAAGATATATATACAGCATTGGAAGTAGACGATCCTACACTTAGAGCAGAAGTAGCATTAAAGTTGTTTTCACTTTACGTTCATCGTGGAAAAGTCAATGAGGCTGTAACGACAATTAAAAAAGCCGTTCAAACCAATCCTGATTATCCAAATGTTACGAGTATTGCTCGTGACTTTTTCGAGACGCAAGAAGACTGGTCTAATGCGGTGGAACTTGCAGTCAATGAAGCAAAGCGAACAGGATCACTAGAATGGTTTGATATATTGCTATCTTATATTGAAATGGGTGTAACAAAAGCATTTGCACCAAACTATTTTACGCAAGCATTAGTGAACCTGTATCACATCGATGTGAAGAAGTTTGAGCAACTTGTTTCCGCGTTTTGGAATAGCTGGCGTAATGAAAATACCTATCTCACATGGATGAATGAAGTAAATCATCTCTTATTAAACCTTGATTTGAATCGAGATGATAATTGGTCAGAGCTTTCTAAACTCCATAAGGAAACATATATAAGTTTGATTGCCGGAGGGTATTTAATTAAGGAGCTTCAAGATTATGTTCCTGTATTGCTGACAAACTGGATGCGTTTGGCTGATAACAAAAACATTGTTCCGGCTGCTGCATCTGTTTTAGCGTGGAATGAACTATTTCCTGCTAGTTTGGCTGTCAATATAGTGGAGGAGGCTGAACAACTTATTAGCGTGACCTCGTTTGACATGGATGAATTGGAGGAGTGTCTGAAGCTATTTGAAGCCATTATGACTTGGGCTGAATCCAATGAAATGGGTAACAACAATCGGGTTCGGTGGATTGTGGAGAAAATAGTAGATTTTGATACACAACATTTACTTGTTACAGGTCTTTGTGGTAGTGGGAAATCTACTTTTATCAACACCATTCTCGGGGAAGATCTGCAGGATAGTCCAACTTCTTCTGTAGTCATGTTCAGTCATGGGCAGGTGGAAGAAATTTTTGAAATTAATGATGAGGAATGCAGGAAGCTTTCTGGATTCTCGGATTTCCGGGAACGAATGGGTCGCCTCCGCAATGCACTGAATTCTATTATTGAATTTAACTATCCTAACAACTTTTTAAAGGAACAAAAATTTGCATTGATGGACACACCTGGACTAAATGGAAATCAACATGATCACTATGAGGTTTTTAAATATTTACAGGCGGCAGATTCCATTTTATTTGTTCTAGATGCCAATGAACCACTAACGAATAAGGAGCGCGCAATTATTAATCAAATACAGGAGCAGGCGCCGGATTTACCGATCCATTTTATTATTAGTAAAATGGATGTATTTGAGGATGAACAAGATGCATTACGTATTTTTGAAGAGACGAAAGAGGCAATCCATTCATCTTGGCCAGATGCTCAAGTGATGCCATTTTCTTCGCAATATGACCGAAATCAGCAGATTGGTGACCTTAAAGAGTTTTTGAAATTATGTAAGAATACGAGAAACATAGAAGATAAGCGCCTAGCCAAATTGCTTTATTATATCAGAACTACGATTGCAGGACTCCTGCAGAAACGGATTGATATAGAAAATCAATTAATAGAAACGGTCCGTTGGAACGAAGAAATGCACATGAAATTGAATGGTGGGCTTAATCAATTGAAAGATACGGAGATCCATAAATCGCGCATGATTACAAAAATGTTTGCGGAGATAAAGGAATCCGTTGAAGTTGAATTGATAGAAAATGTCCCTAAAATACTACGAGCGTGTGCGGAATTAATTAAGGAAGACAGTAATTTTAGCACCATTCACTTAGACCTTAACAAAGAAATGAATAATCGCATTCAGGATTACCTGGAGGAGCAGGTCATGCCAAAATTTTATCGTTCTATGCAAGAATGGATTGAGCAATGCCAAGAAGAGCTTGGACAGAGCCAAGAATTTTTATATGAGCTTGGTGATGGATTCAACCAAATGTATGGAGAGGAATATGTAAAGCTTGATTGTGATTTTAAAGTGTTGGATGACTGGCGCCGTGATATTGACCGAATGACAAGTCACTTCCAATTGGAAACTGTGAATATATTACTGCGTCGCACACCTTCACAAATTTTACTTAAGAGTGCTGGTAAGCTATTTGGAGCACTTTCGCAAAATAAGTCGATGTTATTTAACAAGTATAAATCCTTTGTGGAAAATGAAGATTATTATGAAATAGCCAAAACGGTTTCCCGGCAATTTTTCCAGCCGTTTGAGCTGTTTGAAAAATCATTTGAGCGGGATATTCATTTATTTTTCAAGAATCCATTGAATCAATTGAATCGCTGTCTAGAAGAGGCACAATCAGAAATCGAATTGAATCAGGAAAAATTAAAAGAGTTAAATGCCAATCCGGAATTGTTCCGTGATCCGCTGACATTGTTTGAAGTGCGCCTCCGACAGTTCGAGTGGATGACAGTAGCTGGGAAAGGAATGCAAACCGTCTATTAAATGTTTTTAGGAGATGTCGATAGTTTGATGCGACATCTTCTTTTTTTATAAAAAATTGTGTGTTACCGAATTTTAAATTAGGACTGGTTATTTCCTTAGTTTAAATTTTCTGAATTTTATGCTAATATTTAAGAGGTGAGAATATATGAGGCGAATGTCGACAAAGTTAACATCTTATCTCAAAAACTTGTTTACATAAACTTTTATAAAAAAAATATATTTTTTGCAGGAGGAATTTTTTATGAAAATGGAAGAATGCCGTGCGATTGTTACCGGTGGAGCATCGGGGTTGGGGGAAGCAACCGTTCGAAACATCGTACAAAAAGGAGGAAAAGCGGTCATATTTGACCTATCGGAGGAAAGTGGTCAACGTCTCCAAAAAGAATTGGGTGAATCTGTTTTATTTTTAAAAGCTGATGTTACGAAGGAAGTAAACATTCAGGAATCAGTACGGAAAGCGTCAGAATTTATGGGAGGAATTAATAGTTTAATAAACTGTGCCGGCATAGCCATTGCAGAAAAAGTGATAGGGAGAAAAGGAGTTCATGATCTATCACTATTTTCCAGAGTAATCAATGTTAATTTAATAGGATCCTTTAATGTTCTTCGCATAGTAGCTGAAAACATGATCAGTAATGAACCAAATGACCAAGATGAAAGAGGCGTTATCATTAATACTGCATCTGTTGCAGCATTTGAAGGACAAATAGGCCAAGCTGCCTACAGCGCATCTAAAGCTGGCATTGTTGGAATGACCCTACCGATTGCTAGAGAGCTAGCCCGATACGGAATCCGTGTCATGGCCATAGCCCCGGGACTTTTCCATACTCCAATGTTTAATACGCTTCCTCAAGAAGCAAAGGAATCATTAGGAAAAATGGTTCCTTTTCCATCGCGGCTCGGGTATCCAAGTGAATATGCCCAACTAGTCCAAAGCATCATTGAAAACCCAATGCTGAATGGTGAAACGATTCGCCTCGATGGTGCCATTCGGATGCAACCTAAATAATAGAGCAGTTTTATGATCTTAGTGCTTTCCAACTGAGAGAAAGGAAACACGAAGTCAGAGGAGATTCGATGTAAATGATCGTACGGCGGATGATAGAAAGTGAGGAAAAATGTGATGCATGAAGTTGTAATAGTTGAGGGTGTCCGTACCCCTATTGGAAGAAGAAATGGAGTATTAAAAGATATTCGTCCAGATGACTTAGCGGCGTTAACACTAAAAGAACTCGTTAACCGTGCAGGAATTGATCCTGCAATGGTGGATGACGTGATATTAGGATGTGTGTCTCAAGTTGGCGAGCAGGCCGGAGATATTGCTAGAGTAGCCGCATTAATTGCTGATTTCCCTATTGAAGTGCCAGGAACAACAATAGACCGCCAGTGCGGATCAAGCCAGCAAGCCATTCACTTTGCTGCCCAAGCAATCCTTGCAGGTGACATGGATATTGTTATCGCTGGTGGTGTGGAAAGCATGTCACGTGTTCCAATTGGTTCTAATTTCCAAGGGGCTAAAGACCCTTACAGCCCCAACTTACGAAAAAAGTATGAAATGATTCATCAGGGAATATCTGCTGAAAGGATTGCTGAAAAATATGGGTTTTCACGTGAACAGCTTGATCAATTTTCACTAGAAAGTCATAAAAAAGCCATTAAGGCCCAAGAAGAAGGTCGATTTGACAAGGAGATCATTCCGATTGAAGTGAAACTTGATGATGGTACGACAGTAGTGGTAAAAGAAGATTCCGGTCCTAGAAAAGATACATCTTTAGAAAAACTAGCCAGCCTAAAGCCGGCTTTTAAAGAACAAGGAGTGATTCATGCCGGTAACTCCAGCCAAATTAGCGACGGTGCTGCCGCCGTATTGCTCATGTCTCGTAAAAAAGCGGTAGAACTAGGTTTGAAGCCACGCTTTCGTGTCCATACCCGTGTCGTCGTTGGTTCTGATCCAACCTTAATGCTAACAGGACCAATTCCAGCCACACAAAAAGCATTGGAGAAAGCCGGCTTGTCCATTCATGATATTGATATATATGAAGTGAACGAAGCCTTCGCATCTGTGCCACTTGCATGGCTGAAGGAGGTGAGGGCAGACCCGGCTAAGCTCAATCCAAATGGCGGAGCAATTGCACTGGGCCATCCGCTTGGAGGCAGTGGTGCGCGATTGATGGTTACTATGATGCACCAACTGGAACGTACCGGTGGGCGCTATGGTCTGCAAACAATGTGTGAAGGCCATGGTATGGCAAATGCGACGATCATTGAGAGATTGGACTAACCATTTTCAATAATACGGGAATACCTATTCGTTAACAATGTGCCAAAAATTTGATCAAATGCAAAAGGGGCAATCGGATTTATCAGCCGATTGCTCTCTAAATAAAAAAGGAGGCGATATAATGAGCCAAATAACAATCGGTAAAATTTTTGATTTAACAGTAAAAAAGTACCCAAACAAAGAGGCACTCTACGATGTTCGAAAAAATGTCCGCTATACGTACGCACAGTGGAGCGAGCGAGTGAACCGCCTAGCCAATGCTCTAATAAACGAAGGAATCAAAAAGGGTGACCGCGTTTCTACGTTCATGTTTAATACGGAAGAATTAGGTACAGCCTTTTTTGCTTGTGCAAAAATTGGCGCCATTTTTAACCCGATTAACTTCCGTCTCACGTCAGAAGAAGTGGCATACATTCTTTCAGATGCTGCCCCGAAAGTAGTTATTTTTGAAAAAGCACTCGAACCAGTCATTATTTCTATTGCCAACCGATTTGAACAAACCTCTTTCTGGTTTATCGATGAAGAAATACCACCCTATGCAGTAAGCTTCCATGAAAAACTTGCCTCAGCCCCAACAGAAGATGTCCACATTGAAGTAAACGAAAATGATGTTTATGCCTTTATCTATACGAGCGGAACGACAGGAAGACCAAAAGGTGTCATGCATATTCACCGCAGCATGGTCGACCAAAGCATTCTATGTATTGCAGCTCAAAAACTGGAATCAGCAGATATTGGCCTAGTGACAGCACCAATGTTCCATTGTGCGGAACTACATTGTGCGTTCCTGCCAAGAGTCCATGTCGGAGCAAAGAATGTCATTTTGCATCAGTTTAATCCGAAAGTGATCCTATCATTAATTGAAAAAGAAAAAATTACAAAATTCTTTGCCGCCCCGACGATGTGGAACATGCTTTTGCAGGAAGACTTAAGCCAATATAATACAAAAAGCCTGAAATTAGGCTTATATGGGGCAGCTCCAATGGCTCCTTCTCTTGTGACCAAATTACACGATCAATTTGGTATACGATTAGTGCAGGCTTATGGAATGACAGAAATGGGACCGGCCATTACTTTTTTGTCGGAACATGATCAATTACGGAAAGCAGGTTCTGCGGGACAAGCTGCATTGAACCACGAAATTCGTGTCGTACGTACAAAAGAGGATGGGCCATCTGATCCTGAGGATATTATGCCAGTAGGTGAACCAGGAGAAATTATTGTAAGAGGCCCAAGTATGATGATTGGATACTACAACCGTGAAGAAGCAACGGAAAAAGCGATGCATAAAGGTTGGTACCATTCAGGAGATATTGGGTATATGGATGAAGAGGGTTACCTTTATGTCAATGATCGTGTTGACGATATGATTATCAGTGGAGGAGAAAATATTTATCCTCGTGAGGTGGAGGATGTTTTGCATGCCCATGAAGGAGTTCTCGATGTAGCTGTGGTCGGCCAGCCGGATGACCGCTGGGGGGAAACCGTAACGGCTTTTGTCGTGAAAAAAGATCCGAACCTAACAGAGCAACAGCTTGATGAGTATTGCAAGAATAGTAATAGCTTGGCGAATTATAAGCGCCCACGCAAATACATTTTCTGTGAGGCATTGCCACGTAATGCCAGCGGTAAAATTCAAAAATTTGTACTGCGTAAACAGCTCCAAGAGTTATTGAAATAAAGGTAACCTAATTTTCAAGAAAGGGTTTCAAAAGAAATGTTAAAGGGAATTAGAGTGGTAGATTTTTCTAATTATTTGCCGGGCCCGTTTGCTACTCTTAGATTAGCGGAATTAGGTGCTGAAATCATTAAGATTGAACCCCCAGGTGGAGACCCGGCCCGTCATACTGGAATATCTAAAAATGGAACCGGTATCATTTTTCAAGCAAATAATCGCCAGAAAAAGAGCATGACTCTAAATTTGAAACACAAAGAAGGTGTAGAAACTGCGCTGAAATTAATCTCCAGTGCGGATGTTGTCATTGAAAGTTTTCGTCCGGGAGTAATGGAAAAGCACGGGTTAGGTTTTGAGGATGCTAAAAAAGTGAAACCCGATATCGTCTATTGTTCTATTACTGGATATGGGCAAGAGGGGAAATTAAGTAGACTTGGTAATCATGACATCAATTATATGGCATTAAGCGGTATACTGGCACAGTTTAAAGATAAAACTGGAAGACCTGTTCACCCTTCTATCACATTGGCTGACTATCTGGGAGGATTTGCCGCAAATGAACGGATTCTTGCAGGACTAGTTTCTCGTTCTTTGACTGGTAATGGAAGCTATCATTCTATTTCTATAACCGATCAATTAGTCTCACTTCTTGGTAATCATGTAATGGTGGAAAAAGAACTAAAACAAGCTAGAGGTATTCCCATTCTTAATGGCAGTATCATTTCATATGCTCTTTATGAAACAAGCGATGGCCGCTATATGAGTTTGGGGGCACTGGAACCAAAGTTTTGGCAAAACTTTTGCCAGGCACATGGCCGGGAAGACTGGATCACGGAACATTTTTCAAAAACAGAAGACACTAATCCTGTGTTTCAAGAAGTTACAGCTCTTTTTAAAAGTAAGACCTTCTATGAATGGATAGAGTTTGCCCAAAAGGTGGATTGTTGCCTAGCACCTGTTCTGGAAATTGGTGAGCTTCAAGATAACCCTTATTTTAAAGAAAAGCAACTCATTTTTAAATCGCCATGGGGAGACTATCAAGTTAAAATGCATAGTGACCTGCCACAAAAAACTTTAACACCTCCTCCGAAAAAAGATGAACATAAAGAAGAAATATTGGAAAACATTCTTATATAAATAAAGGAGACTGTCGAGGTAAGGCGACAGTCTCCTCTATAGATATCACTTAATATGATTCACTGACTACGATTTTGAAAAAAATATATAATGTGGAGGATTTGATTTTCTATTAAAATCTTCATTTCTTTTTAATTTAGAGTTTTAAACCATGGTCCTCTCTATTTAACTGTTCGGCATAAACGGTATAATAGAATAGAAAACTCAGTTTAAGGGAGGAACTGCATCTTGTTTGAAAAAGCACTACCCCTGCTAGAATCATATTTCGGCTATCATTCTTTCCGCAAAGGTCAACAACAAGCGATCCAATCAGTTTTATCAGGAAAAAACACGATTTGTGTGATGCCAACTGGCGGAGGTAAGTCCATCTGCTATCAAATACCCGCACTTATTTTTCCAGGGACTACAATAGTTATCTCTCCACTTATCTCGTTAATGAAAGACCAGGTAGACTCCCTTATTCAAATGGGAATCCCAGCAACATATATTAACAGTACGCTCAGTTATCAAGAAGCAATGGAACGGATCCATGATGCAAAACAGGGAAGATACAAACTTTTGTACATAGCACCTGAGCGCTTGGAATCATATGAATTTATTGAAGACTTAAAATGGATGGACATTCCTCTGGTGGCAGTGGATGAAGCCCACTGTATTTCCCAATGGGGCCACGATTTCCGACCGAGCTATCGGCATATCCAGAAAATGATTCAAAGTCTTCCCCAAAAACCTATCGTAATGGCCTTGACAGCAACGGCTACACCAAATGTCCGTGAAGATATTTGCAGCCTGCTAAATATTGACATGAGAAATTCAGTTATTACTGGATTTGAACGTGAAAATCTCATTTTCTCTGTAATTAAAGGGCAGGATCGGTTTCGATATTTACTAGATTATTTAAAAAAGAATAATAAGGAATCAGGTATCATTTATGCAGCCACTCGAAAAAATGTTGACATCCTCTATGAACGACTTAAAAAGGAAAACATAAATGTCGCTCGTTACCATGCGGGAATGGGGGATGCCGATCGGGCGCAGGAGCAAGAAAAATTTTTAAAAGATCAAGCATCGGTGATGGTCGCCACATCTGCTTTCGGAATGGGGATCGATAAATCCAATATCAGGTATTGTATCCACCTACAGCTTCCGAAAAATATGGAGAGCTATTATCAGGAAGCCGGACGTGCCGGTCGTGACGGGCTAAAAAGTGAGTGTATTGTTTTATATTCACCGCAAGATGTCCATATTCAACGCTTTTTAATTGAACAATCATGTGATATAAGTCGAGCTAATCAAGAACTAAAAAAGTTGCAAAGTATGGTTGACTACTGTCATACGGAATCCTGCCTTCATGAATTTATCTTGCACTATTTCGGGGAGACAGAAACGGAACCTTGCGGCAGATGTGGAAATTGTACGGACACTCGGACAAGCATCAATGTAACGAAAGAGGCCCAAATGGTCTTATCTTGCATCATACGGATGGGGCAACGATATGGAAAAAGTTTTACGGCGCAAGTATTAACAGGCTCTAAAAACAAAAAAGTGGTCGAGCTGGGTTTTGAAAAGTTATCGACCTACGGGATCATGAAGGATAAAAGCGCCAAAGATGTCAGTGATTTAATCGATTTTTTAATCTCGCAGGAACTCATCGCGGTTGAACATGGAACATTTCCTACCTTGTATGTTCCTCCAAAAGGTAAAGAAGTTTTGTTAGGGAATCAACAGGTGTTTCGCAAAGAAACGGCCCAGGTTAACCAAGTATCAATAAAAGACCCTTTGTTTGAAGAACTTAGAGCCGTCCGAAAGCGCATTGCTGATACAGAGAAAGTGCCACCGTTTGTGATTTTTTCTGATGCGTCACTTAAAGAAATGTGTGTCAAACAGCCAAAAACACAAGAAGAGTTTTTAAATGTAAGTGGTGTCGGAGAACATAAGATGCAAAAATATGGCTTAGAGTTTATCCAAGCCATTCGATCGTTTTTACAAAAAAATCAAGAATATGAAAGTGAGCAGGAACCTGTTCAGACTGAGAACAAGTCTGTGAAAAAATCCGTAAAAGATTCTTATATGGAAACTTATCATCTTTTTCAAGAGCATTTGACTATCGAAGAAATAGCGAAAAGACGCGATCTAGCTATTAGTACAATTGAAAACCATTTACTCCAATGTGCTGAACATGGTTTGGATCTAGATTTTTTAAGACTGATTCCAAATGAATATATCCCCCTGCTTGAAAAAGCGGTTCAAGAGGCAGGCAGAGAACGATTAAAGCCTATCAAAGAGCTTCTTCCCGAGGAAATTAGTTATTTCATGATTAAGGCATACCTTCATTTTTTAAGTAAAAAATAGCGATTTTCTTATATTTTAAGAAAAATACCTTAGCAAAACTGTGATACTTGTCGATTTTTCTCTACGCCTGTTAAATTTCCCGGGGAATTTGTCGATAAGTAATGGATCTTTGAATGATAGTATAATAGTATTCAATCATTCATAAGCTTTTGTATAACAATAAACACAAAAAATAGGCTATAATAATTAAGTTTGTTAGTACCGATTTTAAAGGAGCAAGCTATGAAAACAATGAAGAAAATTACCCCTTCTTATGATCCGTGGGAAGCCTATCTGGATATCGAACAGTATGGGAAACCTCAGTTGACAAATATTGAGTTTACTACAACTACCTTATGCAATATGCGCTGTGAACATTGCGCAGTAGGATACACACTGCAGACAAAGGATCCTGAGGCACTTCCGCTAAAACTTCTTTTATCTAGATTGGAAGAAATTCCAACACTAAGAGCCCTGAGCATTACTGGCGGAGAGCCGATGTTATCCATGACATCTGTCAAGAACTATGTAGTTCCGATCTTGAAATATGCCCATGAACGCGGAGTACGGACCCAGATTAATTCAAATTTAACGCTCGACTTGTCCCGATATGAACTCATCATTCCATATCTAGATGTTTTACATATTTCGCATAACTGGGGAACGATTGATGATTTCGTTGAGGGTGGATTTGCTCGTATGGCTAAAAAGCCAGATTACTCTCAGCGAGCAAAATATTTTGAAAGAATGATTGAAAATAGCCGTGAATTGGTGAAAGCAGGAGTCATGGTATCTGCCGAGACGATGTTAAATAAACGGACATTGCCTTATTTGGAAAAAATCCACCGACAAATTGTCGATGAAATGCTTTGCCAGCGGCACGAGGTCCATCCGATGTATCCAAGCGATTTTGCTGGAAATCTTGAAGTTTTGTCACTGGATGAATTGCGTTCAGCGATCCATCATTTGCTGGACATCCGGGATGAGAATGTATGGATGCTGTTCGGCACACTGCCATTCTATGCTTGCAGCAGCAAACAAGAAGATTTAGACTTATTAAAACGGCTTCATTCAAGCAAAAATGTGACTGTCCGAAATGACCCGGATGGGCGTTCTCGTCTTAATGTTAATATTTTTAATGGTGATATTATTGTGACCGATTTTGGAGACGCTCCTCCGCTTGGAAACATTCAAACGACTAGTCTCTTGGATGCTTATGAAACATGGCAATCTTCAAAATTAGCGAAAGAATTAAGCTGTCATTGTACGGCAGTTAAATGTCTAGGACCTAATATTCTAGTAAAAAACAGTTATTATCAAAATGTAGATTTCACAAAACGGAAAGCGAATTTGGCATTCTAAAAAGCAGGATTTTCCTATCCTGCTCAAATGGTTATTTATCTAACAAAAAATGCTTAGAGCGTAATGATATGCTCCTCATAAGGTGGACAGGTTAAAAAATAAAAATCTGTTTACCAAAGGGGAGTATTTTTACTATTAAGCCGTATGTTTTGCCAGCTTTAGATGTTTATGCATGGATATAAGTAAGATCACCCCGCTGATAAGAAGCAAGGCACTAGTGCTAATAAATACAGCTGAAAATCCTAGATAACTGGAAATGAAGCCGCCCATCATTGGACCAATGATATTTCCAAGAAACCTTAAACTATTGTTATAGCCAAGTACTTCTCCTTGCATAGCAATGGGAGCTTCTTGACGAATATAGGCAATACGGACAGGAATGATTCCTCCGATGGCTACTCCAAGGATAAAGCGGATCACCACTAATTGCCAATATTCTGTGACAGCTGCTCCTGGCAAATAAACAATTCCTGAAAAAAATAATAGAATCACGAGTACTTTAATATATCCGTGTTTATCCGCAATTTTACCCCAGTTTCGAGACATTAAAAGATTCCCTAGACCTGCAGCGGAAAAGGCAATTCCCGAATAAAAGGCGATGTTCACAGGGCCATGCAGTTTAGCCACAAATAGGGATAGGATGGGTTGAATGCTGAAGTGCGCGATCTGGACTAGAGTTGAGATGAGTAGGACAGTTAGCATGACAGGGTTTTTAATAATATGTAAAATGACTTCTTTGCTTGAGTAATGGGATTGCTCCCCTTGTTTCATTTCAATTCTGAACTCTTTTGTAGCCATCACAAGCAGGGCAGAGAAGAAAATGAAAAACGAAGTCCATTTAAAGGTGGCAGAGTAGCCAAATGCATCTGCTAGAACGCCGCCGACCATGGGTCCTAATAAAGTTCCTGTTATACTTCCTGTTTGTAACGTGCCTAAAATTCGGCCAGCAATTTCTTTCGGTGTTTGTGTCGATATAAACGCTTGCGACATAGGAATAAATCCAGAAAAAAAACCCATGAAAAAGCGAAACAGTAATAACTCCCAAACAGATTCAGCAAAACTGATAAACAATATAGATAATCCCATGCCAAGACCAGAGATAATTAAAATCTTTTTCCTTCCGTACCGGTCGCCAATTTTACCCCAAATCGGAGAAAACAAGAAGGCAGAGACAAAGGTAATTCCAAATGTAATGCCTGACCAATGCTCGACATAGGTTTCTGAAAAATTTCCCATCGATTCGATGTATAATGAGATAAAAGGAAGCACCATCGTCATACTTCCAGCAACAAAGAAGTTAGCAAACCATAGAATCCACAAATTATGCTTTGTACGTTCTTGCTGAGTCACAGCTTTAACACTTCTTTCTGCATAAATATTTCGATTCTCTAAATATTATTATAATGAAATTTCTGAAAAAGTGAAATAGGAAGTTTATCCTTAAGGAAGGAAATACCAATAGAATTTTTATTATAAAATTCAAAATACTATTGACAACTTGTTAACAGGAGTATAAATTTAGTGTATTACTTATAGTTGAAAAAATGAAATGGAATTCTCTTATCAAGAGTGGCTGAGGGACAGGCCCAATGATGCCCGGCAACCGTTCCAAACGGAATTGGTGCTAATTCCTGCAAAACAATTGTGTTTTGATAGATAAGAGAGGAGTAGTCCGATTTATTGGTGATGAAACCTCTCTTTTCTGGAGAGGTTTTTTATTTTAGATAAATACATACTTTTCCGATGGGAAAACAAACAAAAGAGTAATAGGGGGAGTTTCAAAATGAAAAGAAAATTTTTTAAAACAACGCTTGTTTCCGCATTAGCCGTATCACTTTTGTTAACAGGCTGTGCATCAGGGGGAGATTCCAAACAGGCAAGCGGGAATAAAAAGGTGTCCATTGAAGGAGTACCAGAGCGTTTTGCCAAAGGAGATCCAGTAAAGATTAAGGTTGTTCGAAAAATTGGTGGGGATGATCATACTGCTCAATTTTTAGCCGGAGCAAAAGAAGAAGGTGAGGCTTTAGGTTTTCAGGTTGATGTGTTTACGGCAAATGGGGATACAGCTAAGTTCCATGATGCGATTAATCAGGCATTAAATCAGAATTATGATGGTTTTATCATTTCCCACGGTGACGATGATGCGACAGTGAATGATGTAAAGAAAATCGTAGAAAAAGGGAAAAGTGTGGTAGCTTTTGACTCTAATCCAAAGCTTGCCGAAGTGGAGGGGGTTACGTTAACTTCCCAAGATGATGAGGCATTAGCGACATTGGCACTTGAGCAGCTAGTCAAGGATACGAACGGAAAAGCCAATATCGCCTACCTTTGGGTGGATGGATTCCCTCCAATGGTTCGAAGAAATAAGGTTTATCAAGAGGTATTATCGAAAAATCCTGGCATAAAGGAAGTCGAACGTTTTGGGGTAGCATCTGCTGACACTAGTGTCCAAACACAAAACGCTGTTGCTGCCATGTTAAATAAATATCCAAAAGGAAAACTGGATGCGATTTTTGCTACATGGGATGCCTTTGCTATTGGAGCAGCTCGAGCACTGAAAGAAGCAGGACGTGAAGAGGTAAAAATATATGGAATTGACGTTTCTAATGCCGATTTGCAAGAAATTCAAAGGGATAAAAGTGCGTGGAAGTATACAGCAGCAGTGGACCCAAAATTAATCGGTGCTGTTGATATGAGATTACTGGCGAAAAAACTTGCTGGTGAAGAAACTCCACAAACGTACGATTTGGAAGCATCACTCATTTCGCAAGAAGAAGTTCAGAAATCGAAGGAACCAGTTAATATGGTGAATCTAGCCACCATTGTTCCTGGATGGGGAAAATCGGATGAATTTGAAGAAGAGTGGATGAAGAAGTTAAAGGAACATTATCAGAAATAATGGGGATAGGTACACTCTTTTCGGTGGGCGAAGAGAGTGTACTGATGAAGGGGGTGTCAACTTGATGCAAACAAAGTTAGAGATGAAAAACATCTCAATTGAATTTTCCGGTGTTAAGGCATTAAACGGAGTTCATTTTTCGATGGAATCGGGAACCATTCATGCACTAATTGGAGCAAATGGAGCGGGGAAATCCACTTTGATGAAAGTTCTCTCTGGTGCCTATGATCATTATTCAGGCGAAATTAGGCTCGGAGGACAGACTGTAATGATCCGCACACCGAAACAAGCCCAAGATGCCGGGATTCAAATGGTTTACCAGGAAGTCGATACGGCCTTAATTCCATACTTGACGGTGGCTGAGAATATTATGTTGCTTGATACCATACATAACATGGGGAAGAAGCAGTGGATAAAATGGGGAGAAATTCACGAGAGAGCAACAGAAATTCTCAGGAGCATGAATATCAACCTTTCGATTAAGAAATTGGTAAGCGAGTTGACGCTTGCTGAAAAACAGATGGTTTTGATTGCCCGTGCAATCTCAAATCAGTGTAAATTTCTCATTTTGGATGAGCCAACGGCACCATTAAGTCATATGGAGACGAAAGAACTTTTTCGAATTGTACGAGATTTAAAGGAAAAAGGAGTTGGGATCATTTTTATCTCTCACCGTCTTCCGGAAATCTTTGAAATATGCGATGAAATAACGATTATGAGAAACGGAGAATTGGTTGTTAAAGAAAAGGTGCCTGACACAACACCAAATCAGGTGGTGGAACATATGCTTGGCCAAAAGCTTGAGGAGCAATTTCCAGCAAGGGAAACAGTAGCAGGAAATACCGTGCTCGAAGTAAAAGGTCTATCCGACACTAATAAGTTAAAGGATTTACATATTTATGTTCGTGCCGGTGAGGTGGTTGGGATTGCTGGACTTGTCGGGGCTGGGAAAACAGAGCTTTGTAAAGCATTATTTGGTGCAGAAAAATGGTCTGCGGGGGAAGTACTACTGAAAGGGAATAAGCTTAAAATCAAAAACCCTTTTGACGCTGTTAAGAAAGGAATTGCCTTAGTGCCGGAGGAGCGTCGAAAAGAAGGAATTCTAGTTAATGAATCCGTAGCAACCAATTTGACTGCGGCTCATTTAAATGAATTTACAAAAGGATATGGCTTTTTAGATCGTAGGAAAGAAAAAGCAGTGGCCAAGAAATGGATTCATTCCCTTGGAATCAAAACACCATCAGAGGAAACAAAAGTACAAAACCTTTCTGGTGGAAATCAACAGAAGGTCGCGATTGGGAAATGGCTAGTTGCGGACGCCGATCTGTATATTTTTGATGAACCGACCAAAGGTGTCGATGTTGGGGCAAAAAGAGATATTTTTGAATTAATTGCTCAGCTTGCACGAAGTGGAAAGGCTGTCCTTTATGCTTCCTCCGAACTTTCCGAAATAATGGGGATCACAGATCGGGTATATGTTTTATACGATGGAAAATCCGTAAAGGAACTAGAAACAAAAAATACGAATGAAGAAGAACTATTATATTATTCAACAGGGGGCAGGTAAAATGGAGGCTAATATTATCGTAAACAATCAGACCCCAAAGAAAAAAAGTGTGGAGCTGTTTCAATTTTTTTATAAATACGGAACGATTATAACGATTGCTGTACTAATTTTGATATTTTCATTAGTCAATCCTTCTTTCATTCAAAGTGATAATGTCATTAATATTCTCCGTTCGATTTCGATTGTAACGATAATTGCCATTGGAATTACGATTTCTTTGACGGTTGACGGTTTTGACCTGTCTGTGGGGTCGGTCGCATCTCTGTCGAATGCAATTGTAATTTCTATGTTTGTTTGGTTTTCACAAAATACGTTTATAGCGATAATTTCTGCTATTACAGCGTCTCTATTGGTCGGAGTGTTTAATTCGTTCATGATTGTTAAGCTTAGGATTCCCGATATGCTAATGACATTGGCGACGATGTTCATCATTCAAGGGATTGCACTAACTTATACAAAGGGTGCGACCGTATCACAAAATATGGTCATGCCGGATGGTACGATGGCAACGGGTATCATTAGCCCGCATTTTTCAAAAATCGGTGCGGTTCCGTGGATTATTATCATTATGGCTGCTGCGGTCATCCTTGTTCATATCTTTTTGGCCTATACGAAGCATGGACGATATATGTATGTGATTGGCGGGAATAAAGAGGCTGCTCGGTTGTCAGGGATCCCTGTGAACAAATATAAGGTTGTTGCTTATCTGTTGTCAGCATTATTTGCCTCGATCGGTGGAATTGTCCTCGCCTCAAGGGTGATGACGGCAGAAATCAATTCTGGAGCACCGTACTTAATGGATGCAGTTGCCGCTGCATTTATTGGTTTATCTGTTCTTGGTGCCGGAAAACCGAATGCCTTCGGAACGTTTATTGGTGCAGTTTTAATTGGAATTCTCCAAAATGGGCTTGTTATGATGTCTGTGCCATATTACGCAATGGATATTGTTAAAGGTTCCGTTTTAGCCTTTGCACTGGCGATTACGTACTACAAGCAGAAATAATTTTTTTACCTATTCACATTGTGGATAGGTATTTTTTTTAGCAGCAATTTTTATACAGTTATAACAACTTATCCATTAAGTCGCTCCAGAAATAAAAATCAGCCTGTATGAGAGACAGGCTGATAGGGTTTTCTATTTTATTAACAGCATCTAGAAACTTTTCCACCCTTGGCATTGTACCTCGCATCTTGAGCCTCGCAGAAAAATTCCTTCCGTGTTTTGATTGGCTCGCCTGGATGATGAGCCTTCATATGCGCTACATAAGTTTCGTAACATGGAACACCAACTAGCAAGCTGATAAACTGCTTTCTGTACGAATTAAATTTTCTTATTTGATTAAGCATATTTCTTAAAATCTCCTTCATTACGCGGTACATATGGTGTTTCATATAATGGTAGCTTTTTACCGGATAAGACCTGATACCAAATTCGAAGTGCGGAAAAGAGTACAACAACTACAACTAGCATGAAAATCGCACAAAGGGCGGCATCCACGTAATCATTAATAAGGACTTGTTTCATTTCAGCAGCTGTTTTGGCAGGGGCAAGAATCTTGCCATTATCATAGGCTTCTTTAAAAATTTTTGCATGGGATAAAAACCCGATTTTTGGATCCTCATGGAATAGTTTTTGCCAACCTGCAGACATTGTAACAATTAACAGCCATGTAGTCGGAACTAAGGTGACCCAAACATAGGCTTTTTTGCCCATTTTAAATAAAATGGTCGTTCCAAGAAGTAAGGCGAGTCCGGCTAACATTTGATTAGCAATGCCAAACAATGGCCACAACGTATTAATGCCGCCTAGCGGATCAATCACCCCTTGGTATAAGAAATAACCCCAAAAAGTTACACATAAAGTTGTCGCAATGATATTAGGAAGCAACGCATCGGTTTTTGCAAATGGTTTATAAGCTGTTCCAATGATATCTTGAATCATAAAACGTCCCACACGAGTACCAGCATCAATGGTTGTTAAAATAAACAACGCTTCAAAAAGAATGGCAAAATGATACCAGAAAGCCATTAAAGCTTTTCCACCAATCACATTAGAGAATATTACTGCCATCCCTATAGCTAAAGTTGGTGCTCCTCCAGTTCTTGATAGAATAGTTGATTCACCCACATCTTTAGCAAGGGTTTCTAAGACTTGTGGAGTGACGGTAAAGCCCCAGCTGGAAACCGCATTTGCCGCAGAAGTAACATCGATGCCAATTAATGCAGCAGGACTGTTAATAGCAAAATAAACACCAGGTGTTAGAACACAGGCAGCGATCATCGCCATGACGGCAACAAACGATTCCATTAACATTGCTCCGTATCCGATCGGACGTGCATGAGATTCTGTCTCAATCATTTTCGGTGTTGTACCCGATGATACTAGAGCATGGAATCCAGAAACCGCACCGCAGGCGATCGTAATAAATAAGAATGGGAAAAGGTTTCCGGCAAATACTGGGCCTGTTCCATCAATGAATTTTGTCATTGCCGGCATTTCAAGATTAGGTGAGACAATCAATATTCCAAGAGCAAGTCCCACAATTGTTCCTATTTTTAAGAAAGTACTTAAATAATCACGTGGTGCTAAGAGTAGCCAAACCGGTAAAACAGAAGCAATAAAGCCATAAATGATCATCATTATAGCGATTGCTTCTCCACTGAAAGTAAACATTTTTGCTAATGCAGGTGTCTCGGCAACGGTTTGACCAAATATGAGGGAAAGAACTAATAAGACAATCCCAATTAATGAAGCTTCGCCAACACGTCCTGGGCGGATGTATCGCATATAAACACCCATCAAAATGGCAATCGGAATTGTTGCCGCGATGGTGAACATTCCCCACGGGCTCCCTACCAAGGCTTTAACTACAACAAGGGCAAGTACAGCTAATAAAATAATCATAATTCCTAAAATACCGATCATAGCAATCAGGCCAGTTACTTTGCCCATTTCATCTTTGATCATTTCTCCAAGTGACTTCCCGTCGCGACGCATGGAACCGAAGAGGATGACAAAGTCTTGGACAGCACCAGCAAGAACAACACCGACAACAATCCAAATAGTTCCCGGCAAATAGCCCATTTGTGCTGCTAAGATAGGTCCAACTAATGGACCGGCACCGGCAATGGCTGCAAAGTGGTGCCCAAAGAGCACCCATTTGTTCGTTGGAACATAATCTTTTCCGTCGTTATGTATTTCTGCTGGAGTTTTACGTTGATCATCCAACTGAAAAACTTTTTGAGCGATAAACTTGCTGTAGAAGCGATAGCTAATGGCATAGACAGAGACAGCTGCCGTTAAAAGCCAAATAGCATTAATGCTTTCGCCTCGATTTAAAGCGATGATGGCAAAACCTACAGCACCAAGTGTGGCAATTCCTCCCCAAAGTAATATAGATTTTAACGCTTTCAAGATATTTACCCGCCTTTCTTTCAGTATTTAACAAAATTATATTTCATAATTCAGAAAATTCAAATGGATATTTTCTTATTTTATGAAAATTCCCTCTATTTTAAAAAGACTTTTTACAGTATAGCTCATTGCTTCAACTCTTTACTTTGTTTTAAACTAAGGAACAAATATGATCATAGTGGTGAGGGTTGAGATGGGAAACCAGGTAGAACAAGCAAATGAAATTATCGATGTATGCTTGCTTGCGGGAAAAATCATGTTGCAAAGTGGAGGAGAAACGTATCGAGTGGAGGATACAATGATGCGGATGGCTGCCGCTTTTGGAATCAAACATTCCCACAGCTATGTAACTCCTACGGGAATTATATTTTCCTCAGAAGGGCCAGATCCGTCCATAACGAAGATCGTAAGGATTCTGGAGCGGACAACGGATTTAAAAAAGGTCGCACTCGTTAATAGTATTTCTCGAAAAATTTGCAGCGGGGATCTGACATTGGTAGAAGCAAAGAGGGAGTTAATGGAAATTGACTCCAAGGATTTAAGTTTTCCATTTCCAATACAAGTAGTAGCAGCATCCTTAGCCAGTGGATGTTTTATGATTATGTTCAATGGAGACTGGAATGATTTTATCCCTGCGATGATCACAGGCGGGGTGGGTTATCTAGGCTTTGTTTATTTTCATCGTTTTGTTTCAATCAGATTTTTTTCGGAATTTCTAGCTTCTTTTATTATTGGCTTACTGGCATTTATTTTTGTCAAATTAGGAATGGGCCAACAATTAGATAAAATAATTATTGGGTCTGTTATGTCCTTGGTGCCAGGTTTATTAGTAACCAATGCGATTCGGGATTTAATGGCCGGGCACTTGGTATCCGGTTTATCCAAAGGAGCGGAAGCCTTTCTCACCGCTTTTGCCATTGGGGCAGGCATAGCCGTTATCCTAAGATTTTTCTGAGAGTAGGTTGATAAATGGATATTTTAGGACAGTTAATTACAAGTTTTATTGCGACAGGTGCCTTTGGCATTATTTTTAATGTTCCGAAACAATCTTTAGTGAAGTGCGGCTTGATTGGAATGGGAGGCTGGCTGATTTATTACTTGCTTGAGGGCTATACAGATGATGCGGTTTTGGGAACGTTGGCAGCTACTATTTTTGTTGCGATCCTTAGTCAAGAGTTGGCGAAATTTTACAAAACACCTGTTATCATTTTTGTTGTGGCTGGGATTATTCCATTGGTGCCAGGGGGCTTAGCATATGATGCGATGCGACATTTTGTCGAGAATGATTATAATACAGCTCTGGGTTCGGCTGCGAAGGTGCTGATGCTCGCTGGTTCTATCGCATTTGGACTTGTTTTTTCAGAAGTGGTCAACCAAATACTTCGAAAAATGAGCCAACGTAGATCAAAAGTATAAAAATTTGACGAAGGCAGAGGATGATGTTCCTCTGCCTTCTATTTTTTAAATCAAACAAAAAACCTTTGGTTGATTCACCATTGTAAAATAGTCAAAGAGGTTTATTGCCTGTATTTAAAGATAAGAAAAATATGTTAAATCTAAATAGATGATCTTTGGCAGTATTGAAATCTTAAAAACAGCGAAAGCCCTAACCTCTCTTTCGCCCTTGCAGCTCCGATGACTGCGCCAGTGTGAATTTTAGATATTAATAAAATGTGAGATTTTTTATTATCAACTACCTGTGAAACCTAAATAGAACTGCCTCTCTTTTATCATTAAGGCCCATGTCGCTCCAGTATGAATAAGAGGGTAAAAGGGAAAATTTCCATATTAATGGAGCTAATAAGTTACCACAATGGAAGGCACAATAAATAATTTTACTCTTTCTAATTTGATTTGTCAATATTTTGTAAGTGGAACAATTAGGGCATAGAAGTAATTTTTGGATTCATAACCCCATATTAAGGTGTGGGAGACAAGGAAAATAAAAGCTCATGAACTAGAATAATGGCGCAGGTGTGGCAACTTTCAATGTGTTGCGAGTGAAGGGACAAAAGGATGATTCTTTCTCATAGAGGAAATCATAGGTAAAGCCAGCAAACCGGTCTTTAGGCTGTATTGCTTATTTATTTGGTATACTATTAAAAAATAAGATCCAATTCATTAAAATGATAGATTCATGAAAAGAGGAATAGCCATGCTGAAATTATTACCACTAATGCTTGAACGTGTAGGTATTCTTATCATCGCTGCGTTCATCCTCTCGAGAATGAAATCATTCCGGGAGATTATTCATAATGAGCATGGGATTCGGACGAAGTCAATCATGATTGCCATCTTTGGAGTGTTTGGCATAATTAGCAACTATACCGGAGTAACAATTAGTCATGGTACGGTTTCATCTCAAGAATGGTTATTGGAAATGGATGGTGAGAACGCAATAGCCAATACAAGAATTATGGGGGTCACCATTGGCGGATTGTTGGGCGGACCTATTGTAGGGATTGGAGTAGGGCTCATTGCTGGTCTTCATAGGTTAACCTTAGGAGGGTTTACAGCAGTTGCTTGTGCACTTTCTACAATTTTAGCTGGAATTTTGACTGGATTTCTTAGTAAATACTTTAAAATTCATAAAGAGAATTCCCTGTGGAAAGCAGTGACCTTAGGCGTTGTTATGGAGTGCGGTCAGATGGGAATTATTCTCTTATTAGCGAAGCCCTTTCAAGACGCGCTGAACCTGGTAGGGACAATAGCGTTTCCGATGATTGTGATCAACGGATTTGGAACCATGCTGTTTTTGCTTATTATACAGGACATTTTTAAAGAACAGGAACGGACCCGTGCCCTCCAGACTCATAAAGCTTTATATATTGCGAATCAAACGCTTCCATTTTTTCGGCAGGGGTTAAATGTAGATTCGTGTAAAAAAGCAGCTGAAATCATATTGAAATCGACAAATGCAGATGCCATTTCCATCACGGACAATACCCACGTCTTGACACACGTCGGAGTAGGTAGTGATCACCATTTACCATTAAGAAACATAGCGACTGAATTGACGAAAAAAGTATTGGAGCAGGGGAGAATTTTTGTGGCAAAATCCCCCGAGGAAATTCAATGCTCCCATCATACATGTGTGTTGAAGGCCGCGATCGTATTACCTTTACAAATCCATGAAAAAACAGTTGGTTCATTAAAGCTATATTTTACGGATCCTAGCAAACTTGATCAGGTAGAACAGGAACTTGCAGAAGGTTTGGGAAAACTTTTTTCCGGTCAATTAGAAATGGCAGAACTTGAGATGCAGAGAAGACTTTTGAAGGATGCTGAGATTAAGGCATTGCAAGCTC
Source organism: Neobacillus sedimentimangrovi (assembly GCF_010614825.1). Lineage (NCBI taxonomy): Bacteria > Bacillati > Bacillota > Bacilli > Caryophanales > Bacillaceae > Neobacillus > Neobacillus sedimentimangrovi. The sequence goes on along the minus strand of NZ_JAAFZF010000024.1, from coordinate 5,794 downwards.
AGGTTCATCCACATTTCTTGTTTAATGCGATTAATACGATTTCAAGTTTAATTCGAACTGATGCAGATAAGGCAAGAAATTTACTAATTAAATTAAGTACCTTCTTTCGAAGCAATCTTCAGGGAGCAAGGCAAATGTTGATCCCGTTAGAGAAAGAACTCGAACATGTCGATGCTTACTTAACCATTGAGCAAACTCGCTTCCCAGGTCGCTATCATGTTGAATTTGACATAGATCCAGCTTTACGCAAGGTGCAAATCCCTCCTTTTACATTACAGCCCCTTGTCGAAAACTCCATTCGTTATGCTTTTCCTAAATCCAAAAGCGGGACAGTAAAAGTAAAGGCATTTCAGAAGGAGGGGAATATGGTTTTACTGACAGAAGATAATGGAATAGGGATCCCACAGGAGCTTCTTAGCTTGCTGGGGAACCAAACCATCAATTCCACCCATGGAACGGGAACAGCTTTATGGAATATCAAAAAAAGAATGAAAGAAATTTACGGGCAATCCGCCTCCTTTCACATTGAAAGTACAGAAAAAACCGGAACAAAGATATCAATTATCATACCGATAAATCAGCAAAAAGTGGGTGATCCAGGTGTTAAACGCTTTAATTGTGGATGATGAACCACTAGCCAGAGACGAGCTTGCGTATTTATTGAAACGAACGAAACAAGCTGAAGTGATCGGAGAGGCAGATAGTGTTGAATCAGCTTTAAAGATTGTTTCGCAACAAGAGATAGATGTTATTTTTTTAGATATTCAGCTTGCGGATGAAAGTGGACTGGAATTAGCTACTAGCTTGAACAAGCTTGAGCGTGCACCGTTGATTGTATTTGCAACTGCATTTGATGAATATGCATTAAAAGCGTTTGAATTGAATGCTATAGATTATTTGTTAAAACCATTTGAAGAAAAGAGAGTTCAGCAAACCATTGAAAAAATTCTTAATAATCTTGGTAACAAGGTTCCAAAAGCCTCCATTGCAACAAAAAAACAAATATGGATGAATGGTCGTGCTGACCGACTGGCCCTTACAGTCGAGGAAAAAATTGTTCTTCTTGATATTAAAGAGATTCTCTATCTCATGGCTAGTGAAGGGACAACAACGATTGCTACTGAGAAACAGTCATACAAAGTGAACGAACCGCTTGTCAATTTTGAAAGAAAACTGGAGCATACTTCCATCATCCGAGTTCACCGATCGTATTTAGTGAACATTGATGGAATTGTTGAGATTGAACCATGGTTTCATTCAACCTACAATTTAATTATGAGGGATGGAGAAAAGGTTCCAGTTAGCCGTACCTATGTCAAAGATCTAAAACAGCTGTTAGGATTTTAAACAGCTGTTTTTTATTTATAAGAGGCGTAGAGGAACTTATTTTTGCTATTCAAACGATTATTTTTGTTTTTCATCCTTCATTTCCTGCGCTTCATCCTGAAAACTAAATGTGAGCGTTTTCTTGAAGTATGATTAAGACAAGTTAGATAGGAACAGGAGGCTAAATAATAATGAATGCGGTTTCAATTGTCATAGGTTCGATTTGTCTTTTAATCATTGCCTATCGTTTATACGGAACATTCATGGCAGCCAAGGTATTAAAATTGGATGATTCCAAACCAACACCTGCACATGAATTAAATGACGGAAAAGATTATGTCCCAACAAATAAATGGGTAACATTTGGGCATCATTTTGCGGCTATTGCAGCAGCTGGCCCGCTTGTAGGTCCGATCTTGGCAGCACAATTTGGATATTTGCCTGGCTTATTATGGCTTTTAATTGGGGCAGTGATCGGTGGTGCGGTCCATGATGCCGTTGTCCTTTTTGCATCTATGAGGAAAAAAGGAAAATCATTGTCCGAGGTGGCAAAAGAAGAGCTCGGCCCGGTAGCAGGTTTTTGTACAGGTCTTGCGATGCTTTTCATCATCACCATTACGATGGCGGGTCTTTCAATGGTTGTGCTTCACGCCTTAGAACATAATCCTTGGGGAACATTTTCAGTTGGAATTACGATTCCAATAGCCATGTTTGTTGGAATTGCTTATAAGAAAACAGGAAATTTAAAACTAACATCGACGATTGGATTTATTCTTGTCATGGTAGGGGTTTTTGTTGGACCTTCCATCCAAGGAACGGTGTTAGGGGATTGGTTGACTTTTGATGCAAAAACATTAGCGATTATTCTCCCGATTTACGCATTCTTTGCAGCAGCACTTCCGGTTTGGTTGCTGTTAGCACCAAGGGATTATTTAAGTAGTTTTATGAAAATTGGTGTATTTATTGCTTTAATAGTCGGTGTGTTTATTATCAATCCAACTATTCAAATGCCTGCATTTACAAAATTCACTTCAGGTGGAGGCCCAGTTTTAGCAGGCCCAGTTTGGCCGTTTATTTCCATTACCATTGCCTGTGGAGCGATTTCCGGGTTCCATGCCTTTGTTGGCTCCGGAACAACTCCAAAAATGCTTGATCGCTGGTCAGATATTAAGGTTGTAGGATTCGGGGCCATGCTTGTGGAGTGTGTAGTAGGAATCATGGCGCTGGTTGCCGCAACAGCTTTACAGCCGGCAGACTATTTTGCGATTAACTCAACCCCAGAAGTGTTTAAAACTCTAGGGATGCAAGTAGACCAGCTTCCGAAGCTGGCTGAGGAAATTGGGATTAACTTAGAAGGAAGAACTGGCGGAGCTGTAACCTTGGCAGTTGGGATGACTTATATTTTCACATCCATACCATGGTTTGCAAAGCTATCTTCTTACTTCTTCCAATTTGTTATTATGTTTGAAGCAGTATTTATTTTAACTGCAATCGATTCCGGTACACGTGTAGCACGTTATTTAATCCAAGATTTCTTCGGTGAATTCTATAAACCATTAAAAAGGACGGATTGGTTGCCAGGTTCCATTATCGCCAGTGCAGTAGCCTGCTTTATGTGGGGGTATTTGCTCTATTCAGGAGACATCGGGTCAGTCTGGGCACTCTTTGGAGTATCTAATCAATTGATGGCGTCTATTGGACTTATTATTGGCGCAACAGTGATTTTAAAGATTGCCGATAAGCGTCGATATATTCTAACCTGTCTTGTACCGCTTCTTTATCTATTTGTAACGGTCAACTATGCAGGATATTGGATGGTAACAAATGTTTATCTTAATCCAGCAGCTGCAGGGTATAGTGTGTTAAATGGAGTTCTATCTATAATCATGCTCATACTTGGGGTAGTTATTCTTGTTTCAGCTATAATAAAATGGATGGAAATGTGGAATTCCCCAAGAACTCAATTTGAAACACATGTAGCATAATAATTAATAAACAAATGAAAACCCCAAAGGCTATAAGCCTTTGGGGTTTTCATGTGCGCCCGGCATGGGTGTAATCTATAGGGTGAAAGTCCCGAGCTGCGAAGGCAGAAGTAGCAGTTAGCTTAACGCAAGGGTATCCGTGGTGACGCGGAATCTGAAGGAAGCGAGCGGCAAACTTCCGGTCTGAGGAACACGAACTTCATATGAGGCTAGGTATCACTGGGTGAGTTTGCATGACAAAACAAAGCCCTTTCTGCCGAAGGTGATACAGAGTAAATGAAGCAGATGGATGGAAGGAAAGATTACACTCTTACCCGGGGAGGTCTGGCTGGCACGCCAAGTAACCTTGGTAACCTATCTAGTGATAGATAGCTGAGCAGTCAGAAGTCAGCAGAAGTCATAGTACTCTTTCAAGCTCGAGATGGAAGAATTCGGAAACTCAGAGGATTAGGGGTTCCAAGCCATAAGGCACTCGAATGGGGCAATACACGTAAGAAATATTGGCGGATTGCCTGCAGTCCCATTCTACACAAAACCCTCGACAACTCCTATTGGAAGCGTCGAGGGTTAAGAAGTCTATTCGAAAGATATCAAGCACTACGTCATACTTAATTGAACCGCCGTATACCGAGCGGTACGTACGGTGGTGTGAGAGGTCGGGGGTTAGTCACCCCCTCCTACTCGATTTTTCCAATTTATTTTAAATAAAATTAAATATTTTATTGATATACATACTGACCTTTGTTAAAACTATGTAGTGTTCTTTTTTATGTGATTATGATTTGGAATGATTTACAAATTACTTTTTTCGACAAATATATTGATTTTTCGACAAAATCATTATATTATTTCGTTGTTAAATTCAGTAAAAATTATATTTTCAGAAAATTGAAAGAGTATAAATCAAGGAGGTTCAATATGAACTTATTTAGAAAGAAGTCGATTCAGGCTCTGATCCAAGAGGCTGGAAATAAAGAGGTTACTCTAAAGAAGGATTTGGGTGCCTTTGATTTAACAATGCTTGGAATTGGAGCTATCGTGGGCACAGGTATTTTTGTTCTTACAGGAGTGGCGGCTGCTATACATGCTGGGCCAGCGTTGATTATATCTTTTATATTATCAGGTTTAGCTTGTATCTTTGCTGCACTTTGCTACGCAGAATTCGCTTCTATCGTTCCGGTTTCCGGAAGTGCTTATACGTATAGCTATGCAATCTTTGGCGAAATCGTTGCCTGGTTACTAGGCTGGGTTTTAATACTCGAATATGGTCTCGCCGCATCTGCGGTAGCTAGCGGTTGGTCAGGTTATTTTCAAGGTTTACTATCAGGATTTGGAATCCATTTACCTAAAGCGATAACTAGTGCATACAATCCAACAGAGGGAACGTTTATCGATGTTCCAGCTATTTTTATACTGGTCATCATCACATACTTATTAACACAAGGTGCGAAAAAATCAGCCCGCTTCAATACAGTGATGGTCATTATTAAAGTGACCGTTGTCCTGCTCTTCCTTGGTGTCGGTGTTTGGTATGTGAAACCTGAAAACTGGACTCCATTTATGCCATTTGGTTTCTCTGGCGTAGCGGCCGGAGCAGCAACTGTATTTTTTGCTTACATTGGTTTTGATGCAGTTGCCACTGCAGCAGAAGAGGTGAAAAGACCACAGCGTGATTTACCGATTGGAATTATTGCTTCTCTGCTAATTTGTACACTTTTATATATTGTCGTATCTGCTGTTCTAACAGGGATCGTTCCTTATACAGATCTAAATGTGAAAAACCCAGTTGCCTTTGCATTAAGTTATATTCATCAGGATTGGGTTGCTGGTTTCATTTCTATAGGGGCTATTGCAGGTATTACAACGGTATTGCTCGTTATGCTATATGGTCAAACTCGTTTATTCTATGCGATTAGCCGTGATGGTTTATTGCCAAAGTTTTTTACGAAAGTGAGCAAGAAAAAACAGACACCGGTTGTGAACTCCTGGATTACTTGTCTAATCGTATCGTTTTTCGCTGGAGTTGTGCCTTTAAATAAATTGGCGGAACTTGTCAATATCGGAACGTTATCTGCCTTTATGACGGTTTCAATTGGTATTTTATATTTGAGAAAAAATAATCAAACATTAAATACTGGATTTAGAGTGCCGCTTGTTCCACTAATCCCAATTTTGGCATTTTTATTCTGTGGCTACTTGGCACTGCAACTCCCAGCACTGACTTGGATTAGCTTTGCTGTTTGGATAGTGATAGGACTATTGGTCTACTTCGTGTATGGACGAAAACATTCATCATTAAATCATACTGAAGAAAAAGTGAAAAAAGTAAGTTAGGACAGAATTAAAAGACCCTATTTTGCACATAACCCTGTCAAGTAGACAATGAAAAAAAGAGTATATTAAGCTGCGGTCTTTTCTCGATATTCAATCGGGGAAAGACTGTTAAATTTTTCTTGAAAACGACTGTGGTTGTAAAAATGAAT
>NZ_JAAFZF010000023.1:0-46192 GCF_010614825.1 Neobacillus sedimentimangrovi | reverse complement strand
ACGCTCCTCCATTTTTATCACCTGACAGCCTTTTAATCCTGGGATATTCATGATAGAATTCATAGTACACGCAACTCCATTCTTTTTGCTTGTTTCTGGACAATTCAAGTATAAAAGAATGACGGGGTTGCGTGTCTTTTTTTTGACCAAAATTGTATGAAAACCCCAACATTTATTATAGAGCCTTAATAAAAGGATGTGAGTGGGATGGAATTTTCTCTTTGCAGTCTGGATAGTGCTCTCCCTGTAGAAGTTACAATTGACGATGACAATGGAAGGTATACAATTCGTAAAAGCGATCGGAGCGGAGAATATTTTAATAGTCCGAAGGAATTAATTGCCTGGGTAAAAACAAACTTTCGCGAGGAAGAATTTTGCCACCCGCACGAATTTAATGGGATGCTAGCAAAGTTAGAAGAATATGAATTAACATACTAATGCGATATAGGCTAGGTCATTAGTTTTGGAGTTAATAATTACCCGAACTACTTTGTAATACTCTGAAAAAGAGTCCAACAATAGTTCGGGTTATTAATTGTTTAAGTTTAATCCTTTAGTATTAATCCAATAACTGTGTAACTAAAGATACCTAAAACTGATTCAAATACATTAACTTCTCATTTTTTACGATCGTAAATCCTAAATTCATAATCATATGGGTTCATTTCATCCTTGATACCTTTTTCAATGGAGACAAGATTCCATTCCTCTTCATTAAAATTTGGAAAATAGGTATCCCCTTCAAACTCTTCGTTAATAAATGTGATGTAGAGCCGATCTGCATAAGGAAATGTTTCTTTAAAAATTTCTGCTCCACCTATCACGAAAATCTCATCGTTTTGCTCTTTGCAGTAGTTAACAAATGCATCTATAGAATAAAACATGGTACAGCCTTTGCATTTATAATCCTGTTGGCGAGTAATAACGATATTCTCTCGGCCAGGTAAGATTCGTCCAATCGACTCGTGTGTTTTTCTCCCCATGACAATCGGATGCCCCATCGTTACCCTTTTAAAGAATTTTAAATCCTCCGGCAAATGCCATGGCAGCTGATTATTTTTTCCGATCAACCGATTTTTGTCCATTGCGACAATAAAGGAAATCATATACAGGTACCTCTCTTCTTAATTAAAAATTACACAGCAATGGGTGCTTTAATGGTAGGATGAGGATCATATCCAATGATTTGAATATCTTCCATAGTAAAGTCAAATACAGACTTTACTTCAGGATTAAGTTTTAATGTAGGAAGTGGTTTTGGTTCACGACTAAGCTGGGTCTTTACTTGTTCAATATGATTTAAGTAAATATGGGCATCACCTAATGAATGTATAAATTCACCAACTTGTAAACCACATTCATGGGCAATTAAATGGGTGAGAAGCGCATAGCTTGAAATATTGAATGGAACTCCTAAAAAGATGTCACCTGAACGTTGATATAACTGACAACTCAATTTTCCATCTGCAACATAAAATTGAAAAAGTGTATGACATGGTGGTAGCAGTGCTTCCCCATGTGAAAATTGATTTGCATTCCAGCTTACAACTAAGTGTCTACGGCTATCAGGATTGGATTTAATTTGTTCAATGACCTCTTTTAATTGATCAGTTGATCCATAAGGGCCTTGAAAACTTCTCCATTGTGCACCATATGCTGCAGGACCAATGGATCCCCATTTCTTTGCAAATTCATCATCCTTTAAAATCCGATTGCAAAACTTGTCTTTCTCCTCTTGATAAACTTTAGCAAATTCTTTATCTTGCTGTGAACGATGGGCAAAGTTTGTCATATCTGGACCATTATATTCCTCTGACTCTACATACTTTTTAAATGGCCACTCATCCCAAATATGATTATTATGTTGAAGTAAGAAGCGAATATTGGTATCACCTTTTATAAACCACAGTAATTCACTTACCACTAAACGGAAAGGAACCCTTTTAGTGGTTAATAAAGGAAAACCTTTATTCAAATCAAACCTCATTTGATAACCAAAAACCGATAAAACCCCTGTTCCTGTTCGATCATCTTTTTTAATGCCATTATCAAGTACATACTGACACAAGTCTAAATAGGCATACTCTGGATGTTGCAAAAAGAATCACTCTCCATTTCTATTGAAACACCAATGCTCTTCTAGAATATCATATAACTCTCCATCTAACACTGAAATCATGTAGGGATTAATGAAGACTTTCCATCAACTGATAGGTTAAAGGTGCCTTCGTTTTTAGTTGTTCCTTTGTTTGTTTATTTAAATAATACATGGCAAAGGCTTCAGCAAAATATTCCTCATGATATTGAAAGTATTCGTTATTAGGAAATAATTTTTCATACTCCTGCTTCCATATTTCATTAAATTCCTGAGTTTTACTTATATTATTAAATACGAGATTATCTATAGAATGGGCCAATTCATGTAATTCCAAATTCACTGACCCATGTCCATTTCCTTTTTCACTCGCACCAATTTTCACATGTACAACCTTAGATCCGCCAATACCAGGTACATCATCCCAAGTTACCTCGTTTTGATAGCCTCTCGGTGTTTTTCCTGACAAATGGCGGGTAGTCGTGTGATCCGTAAGTTTTCCAGAAAATAGATTTACGATGATACCCTCTTGATAAATTTTTTCAATGATTGATGACCTTATTGAACCAATTCGATTAATCATCAACGCAACATCTTTATTATTGAATGACTCACGTGGAAGATAGATTATTTCCTTTAATTGTTTTGGTAAATTGGGATTAAGAGATTGAAAGAGAACCGTATCACTAGGAAAATCGCCTAAAGCAACCCCTTCAATCGATGCCTGGGATGTTCGAATTGATAGAAGGTACAAGCTTATTATGAAAAATAGGATAACCCATTTACGCATGATTATTTCCCCGTCTTATATAATATAATATTATAATTATAACATGCTAAATAGATTGATAGTTTTCAATAAAAATAGGTAAGTTGAGGAAAATTGAAGAAGAGAGCAAGCCCTCTATTCAGCTCCAAATGACTTGCTCAACAAACAGAAGATAAAGTATACAAGACGGGACGGAATGGACGTACCTTAGATCGTTCTCGTAGTCAAATACTACTATTTATTTAATCGAGTAGGAGGGGGTGACTAACCCTCGACTCTTCCAATAGGAGTTGTCGAGGGTTTTGTGTAGAATGGGACTGCAGGCAATCCGCCAATATTTCTTGCGTGTATTGCCTCTTGAAGTCCCCCGTGGAATTCACCACTTCCTTCTTCTAGTAAGTCCTATCGGATTGTCTGCTTCAACACAGAAGATGAATGCCTAGCGATTCGTTCTCCTTAATTGTTCAGTCCTTCCTCTTCCATCTCGGGATTGAAAGAGTACTATGACTTCAGCTGACTTCTGACTGTTTAGCTATCTATCACTAGATAGGTTACCAAGGTTACTTGGCGTGCCAGCCAGACCTCCCCGGGTAAGAGTGTAATCTTTCCTTCCATCCATCTGCTTCATTTACTCTGTATCACCTTCGGCAGAAGGGGCTTCATTTTGATGTGCAAACTCAGCCAGTGATACCTAGCCTCATATGAAGTTCGTGTTCCTCAGACCGGAAGTTTGCCGCTCGCTTCCTTCAGATTCCGTGTCGCCACGGACACCCTTGCGTTAAGCTAACTGCTACTTCTGCCTTCGCAGCTCGGGACTTTCACCCTATAGATTACACCCATGCCGGGCGCACACAAAAAAGGCTACTAAAACTAGTAGCCTTCTATAAACTTTAAACTTGTAATCCAAAATTCCGGCATAAAGCAGCAAGTCCACCTGCAAAACCGCTCCCGACAGCGTTGAATTTCCATTCACCATTATGACGGTACAGCTCACAGATAACCACTGCTGTTTCTACCGAAAAGTCCTCTCCTAAATCAAATCGGAGGATCTCACGTCCTGTTTCTTCATCAACAACACGAGCAAAGGCGTTATTTACCTGACCAAAATTTTGTTTTCTTGCCTCTGCCTCATGAATAGTTACTGTAATGGCAATGCGTTGTACATGGGAAGGTACCTTTCTAAAATCAATACGAATTTGTTCATCATCGCCATCTCCATATCCTGTTCGATTATCTCCTGTGTGCTCAACTGCCCCGGACGGATCAGATAAATTATTATAGAAAACAAAATCTAAATCATTAATCACTCGACTATTTTCATCGGTCAAAAATGCGCATGCATCCAAGTCGAAATCATGTCCGCCATGGTAGCGGTTGGTATCCCAACCGAGACCGATAATAACTTTTTTTAATCCTGGATTCGTTTTGGTTAAATCAATTCTTTGTCCTTTCGTTAAATTGATGGCCAATTGTATCACCTCATCCTGAACTTTATTCGTTAACAGCTAACACCTTCTTAAACGGGTGCACAGTGTAACTAAGTATTAGCTGTACGAACGAACAACTTCGGCCAATCCAGTCGCATTTGTTCCATTACCAACAGCCGCAAATTTCCACTCGTTTCCATGCCGGTAAATTTCACCGACTACAAGGCATGTCTTACCACTATAATCATCGGTCAAATTATAATGAATTAATTCTTGACGGGTATTAGGATTCACGACACGAATAAATGCATTTCGGATCATTCCGAAGTGCTGTTTTCTTTTTACACAATCATAGATATTAACCACAAATACGAGTTTTTGAATATGAACTGGTACACGACTTAGATCAATCATAATTTGCTCATCATCACCGTCACCAACTCCAGTCAAGTTATCACCGGAGTGCTGTACGCTACCGTCTATACTTCTTAAGTTGCCAAAGTATATGACATCCTTGTTATTTTGCAGTTTATCATTGTCTCCCAACATGAGTACGGAAGCATCACAGTCCACATTCGGGGCACTGCCACCACCAAATAAAGTGCTAAAAAAGCCTCCACCACCACTTTTTTGAACAGGATCCCAACCTAAGCCTACCATAATTTTTGTCAGTCCCGGATTTCCTTTCGTTAAATCTACACGCTGTCCTTTTTGTAAATTAATAGCCATTTCTCTCACCTCATAAATATTACAGCTTTATCTTTTTAAAGTTTTCCTGGAGCTGTTCCAGGCGTTTTGTTCCTTCTTGGCGTAAACGTTTATTTTCTTCTTCGATTGCTTTTGTTTCCTGCAATCCTTTAAGGATTATGTTCCAAGATTCTTCAATCGTTTCCATTTTAATGCTCGGTCCACCAGCAAGTCTTGCAATATTGGTGCTTTGCTGTGAAATATTTTGTGCATTTCTAAGCAGCATCTCATTTGTTCGGCGATCAAGTTCACTCATAGAATCTGCAACCAGCTTTTGACGCTTAGCGGCAACTGCTTGAATTAAGCCATTTTTAAAAATTGGAATAGTAGTTACAAATGCAGAATTTATCTTACCTATCAATTTAGTATTTCCGCGCTGAAGCATCCTAATTTGTGGAGCCGTCTGCAAGGCTACCATTTTTGCCATTTCAAGATCATAGACTCTTTGTTCTAATGCCTCAATCGCGTTTCTTAGTGAATCCAGCTGCATTGAAGCTAGCTGATCACCTGAAGCAGCCCTAGTCTCCAGCTGAGGAAGTTGATGATTTTTCAATTCCTCCACCTTTATTTCACCTGCAACAATATACTTCTCAAGGGTCAAATAATATTGGTAGTTCTGTTCATACATTTCTTCAAGCATATTGGTGGCTTCGACCATTTCCTGTTTGTACTTAGAAATTTCTACGTACACCTTATCAATTTCATGACCCATCGTCTGATATTTTCCAAACAGCTTTTCTATCATCTTTTCGCCTTTTTTAAATAACTTGCCAAAAAGACCACCTGGTGTTTTTTGAAAATCTTTTGGATCAAACTTATCCATAATTCTGCCCAGTTGTTTCAACAGTTCACCGGAATCCTCAACCTTAGTCGTCCTCATATTTCCTAAAATTTGATCTGAAAAACGGGAGATTTGTTCTGCCGGTTCCTTCCCAAACTCCAATATTTGGATTTGGTCCCTCTCGTCTATTGACCGGGCTAAATTTTGAATTTCGGGTTCCTTTCGAAGTGCCAGCTTAATATCAGAAACCTTTATTTCAGTTAATTTATCTTCAGCAGACTGCAGAGTAATATCATTAGATGGATTTGGTGATAAATTCAATGGTTAGTCCCCCCTTAAATTTTTCAAGATTCCTTGGATAAGCCCTTTTTGAAAAATGGACGGCTCCTTATACTCCAAATCAAATACAACATCCTCTAGCCAGTGGATATCAAATAATTGGCTGTCCAAGTAATTCTCAATGTCGTTATGGCCAGTTGGATTAAATAGAATGATATCAATACCAAATTGATTAAGTAGTAGGATCAGAGCAGCATCTGACCTGGAAAGCGTTCCGGTTCGTTCATTATTAAAAATAATTAATTTAGGTACATGTTGAGAATAATCGAATTTCTCTAGCAACTGGATGATGTTTTTCGGCATAAACATGGATTGAGTAAACAGATAAATTTTAACTTCTTCCATGTTTTCCGTAGATAATCGTTTTAATCCTGGATTTTCACAAAGTCTCCTAATGGCTTCTGCCAAACCGTATTGTAAACCCTTTGGCAAATAGGAATAAGGCCAATAGTGTGCTTGAATGATTGTTTCCGGATTAATTCGACCATCATTTTCTAAAGCATTACGGTAATGAAATCGAAAGTCGCTTGAACTAGGAATTGAAAACGGAAGCCTTTGAATGAATAGGGTGTGCTCAAGTTGGTTAAGAGAATGAATTCTATCCCAGTACTCTTTTCTGTTTCTGCTAACACCTTGAATTTTTGCGAAAATAGAAGGTATTTTCACCTGTCCATTTTTCACCTCAAATTCAGGGCGAATCATCGCAATCTCTTTCCCCAGAATAAACAATTCATCGTAAGTCGTTTTCAAGGTCAATGATGACGGGATGTATTCTCTTAATTGCCATGGTTTATATAGACCTGAACCTTCCTGGTTTAATACCCTTTCAATTTCCTTTGAAGCTCGATACGCTACCGTTGTTTTCCGACTGCGCCTTTTCGTTGGAAATGGTTCTGGAGTTGACATTTTTGGGTAGCGGAATTCAAAAATATCATCTATTCCCATTCCTTCAAGGAGGTCTTTTCCTTCCGGATGAAAAATAACTATATCGCAACCTAGCTTAATTAAATAATAAATAAAATACTGATGACTTTTCTTAAAATCCCCATACCATAAAAACTTTGGCATTTCTTTTTCGGGATTAGCATCTTTGAGTAGAGGTTGTAGGTGGTTATATAACCACTTGACGAGATCCACAAGAACACGCCTTAGTTCGGAATTATTTAACCCATTGTTTTCCCGGGCAGCAAATAATTCCAATGTTTCCTTCATGGCTTCCCTCAATTTGCGGTGGACCGCCGGCACTCTGGATTTTAATATTAGCTCTTCTCCTTCTAGGAAAGCGGTAAATCGGTTGGGTGACAGTTTCTGTTCCTCGTTAATATTGATTACTCTCTGTATCGATTGAAAATGCAAATTATTTATTGCTTTATTCAAAGAATCCTTACTTAATAGTTGAAGATTTGTTTCCGGCGAGTGGACATAATCAAATAACTGATTATAATACTCATCCGTATCTATTGGAACCCCGAGGAATTTCCCCAACACTTGGCCAATTTGAATCGTCCCATTTTGCAACAAATAATTTGGTCGCTCCGGGAGCGGCTTTTTCAGCATCCCAATCCAATTATCGTATGTGAGGGATACCTGTCGGATGTTTAATTGATTGATTGTTGGTAGCAATCCAATTCCCTTCCCTCTGAAAACGAAAGCTTAATTTCAAACTAACAAATTATGTAAAATTTATTCTTCATCCTAACACAGTTAAGAAAATTGATACATTTGTATATACGGTTATTGATTGAAAATGTTTCGTCATAACAAGAATTTTTCACTTTTATTCACATTTTTCCTTGTCCCAACATAGTATTGAGTACTCAAGTTTAAGTAGGTGACTAACATTGCGATTTTTATATAAACGACCGCAGGCAGAAACAGTCCAAGAAGAATTAAAAACGGTTTTCGAAGTTATGGGATCAGAGCTTTTTATTTATCTCGATTTATTTCTGTTTAGTATTATTTTTACACTACTTCTTTCAACTGTTATAAAATCATTTACCATGGTCATTGTATTTCTAGTTACGTGTTATAGTATTTTTTCATGTCTTTATATACTTCTTTTCAAATTAAAAGTGGAAAAAAGCTAGGCTTTTTAGAGGAATCCCTTCATTAAAATAATTGTAAATTTCTATCCCCCTGCCCTGACCTCCAAATTTTTTCATTTAATCATTATTAACTAAGATTTATCAAACTACCTCTTGCCTCAGAACGATAACTGATCAACAGTTTAGAAAATTCCAGGCAATCATTTTGCGCCGTACTAAGGCATAGGCATATATAAAAACCATGGTCTAGCTTTACCACTAAATAAAAAATGGGAGGTTCCTTACGTTAACTCTCCCATTTAAATAGATACCTTATGACTGATTTTCATTGCTCGTTTTTTTCTTTTTATTCATAAAGTGAACAACAAATGTGGCTCCAAACGTTACTAATAAAATGACGAAGAATGTGACATGCCCTATATCAATGTGGAATACTTTCAACAACATTTTAATTGCAATAAATAAAATTAATATATACGCAGTCGTTTCAAGTTCTGGAATACGATCAATTAACGTAATAAAGATACCGGCAATGCCTCGCATCATTAAAACTCCAAGCATTCCACCTAATAATAGTACCCATACTTCTTCACTAATTCCAAATGCTGCTAGAACACTATCAACTGAAAAAGCAATATCCATTAACTCAACCGCAGCCACTGTACCCCAGAAAGTTCCAAATAAACGGATTAATAATCCATTTTTATTTATGCTGTGTTCTTCTTCCGACTCTGTCGCTAGTGCCTCTTTTCGTTTATCCATAAAGTATTTAATTGACAACCATGCCAAATAACCGGCACCTAATATTTTTACCCACCAAAGTTTAATTAAATAAACACCTACACCAATGGCGATAAATCGGAATAGATAGGCTCCTAATAATCCATAAAAGAGCGCTTTTTTTCGCTGCTTTTCAGGTAAATGTTTAACCATTACAGCTAAAACTAGAGCATTATCTGCTGAAAGTAAACCTTCAAGTATAACAAGCGTACCTATTAATCCCCAGGATACCGGATCTGTTAATACCTCACCCCACATTTCCCAATCAAAAAACTGTGCATAAGTATTTAAAATATCTTGAAAAACAGACATTCAAGTATTTCCTCCTAGATGTAACCAATTTTTCTAAAGACCAGCTAAAGCTGGTCCTTTCCTCTTTTCAAGTTAGCCCACCTGTAAACCAAAATCAGTAGCCAGTGCTGCTAAACCACCTTGATAACCACTGCCGATGGCACTAAATTTCCACTCACCATTGTGACGATAAAGCTCGCCCACAACAATAGCTGTTTCAATGGAGAAATCTTCTCCTAAATCATAACGAATTAATTCCTCTCCAGTTACTTCATTGAAAATACGAACATAGGAATTAGATACCTGTCCAAAATTTTGTTTTCGAATATCAGCTTCATGGATGGTAATGGTAAAAGCGATTCTCTGAATATTTGCTGGCACCATTGAAAGGTTTACACTAATTTGTTCGTCATCACCGTCACCTGCACCAGTACGATTGTCTCCATTATGTATAACAGCACCATTACCCCCTTTAGGATTATTGTAGAAAACAAAATCGGTTTCTGTAGTAACTTTCCCATTTTCTCCTAATAGAAATACAGAAGAGTCTAAGTCAAAATCATACCCACCGTCATATTTATTAATATCCCAGCCCAGTCCAACAACTACTTTTGTTAAACCTGGATTTGTCTTAGTAAGGTCTACTTTTTGTCCTTTTGATAAACTTACTGCCATTTTTACATTCCTCCTAATTTCGTAATAGTTTATTTACGAAATTTCCTTAAAAAAAGTTTCATATGTTCGTTATATTTCTTTCTATTGCTTTGTTGTCCATTCTTTAGTTAAGCTGATAAAAAACATATTATTTCGCCTTTTACAAAAGAAATGGACGAAACAAATTCGTCCTTTTTTATTAACAGTGTGCTTCAAACGCACCGAGCAAATTATTCATGATTGATTCCATCGGCATACCTTCGATGTCATGGCGTGGAATAAAGTGAACGACTTTTTTTCCTTTTAATAAAGCCATGGATGGGGATGATGGCTCAATGCCTTCAAAATACTCACGCATTTTTGCTGTTGCTTCTTTATCTTGTCCGGCAAATACCGTAACAAGATGATCTGGTTTCTTTTCGCTGTTTAATACAGCCTGTGTTGCAGCAGGACGAGCTAGCCCAGCAGCACAACCGCATACGGAATTAACTACCACTAAAGTTGTACCTTCCACATTTTCCATAAATTCCTCTACCTCTTCAGCGGTTATCAACTCCTTAAACCCAGCTCTTGTTAGTTCTTGCCGCATCGGCTGCACCATTTGTCTCATATATTCTTCATAAGCATTTAACATATTTATCACTCCGTTTCAATGATCGCTCTAAATATTACTATAGCTTTTACCCATTTTCCAAATTATTCACTTGATTTTCTCGCTTCCGTCATTTGCTTCCATACTGACCCTTTGGCATCCCCTCCCCCTTCAATCCGTTCAATAGCCATTTTTATTTGCATGCTTACCTCAAATTCAGGATCGTTCTCGGCCTGTTTTAACGCTCGAAGAGCTCGTTCGTCTCCCACCTCATATAAAAACATAGCCGCCCGCCAGCGGACCAATTTACTTGGATCCTTTAAGGCCTCCAACATTGCATCCTGTGCTTCGGGAAATCCTAAATCGGACAAACAATCTCCAGCAGTTCTCCTTACTGTAACCGTCTTATCTTTAAGCGCTTTATATAAAAGTGGTAAAACGGCTTTATCTTTAATCATTCCTAGATAAACAACTGCTAGTCTTCGAATGGATGGCTTTACATCTGACAAAGCTTTTTCAAGAACAGGCAAATCCTCTAGCTGAGGATCATCCATTTGTTCAAGTAGCTGGTATCGGTATTGCCAATCAGGGTGATTCAAATCTTCTAATGTCACTTTTCTCCAACGGTGTTTTGTTTTCGGTTCTGATTCCGATTCTGTTGTTTGTGCCTTTTTGACCAATTCCTCAAGTCGTTCTTTCGGATAAGCTGCAATCAATTCTTCAACTACCTCATGACCTACTTGATCAATATCTCCATACCTTACTCCAAAGTTCTTCCACTTTCTTAATAAAATATAGTTCTCTTCGGGTAGCTGTGCTTTTTCCCGCAAATTTAAAAAGTATTCAGGCATACCAAATCGTTTTTCAATAGAACCATCTGTCAGCTTTACTTGAAGGGGAATATCTTTAAACATTTGAACTTCAACTTTAATCTCCCCGAAATGACTGTCAATAGCTATTTTCGTATCTCCCTGTTCAACTGCTTTTTCGCCAAAAGCCATTCGAATCTTTGGCAGTAGCACTTTCCAATCATATTTTGCATTCCGTTCAACAGCAAGGAAATCTGCTACATGGTAAACACCTTTTACACCTTCTATTTCAAGGATTTTCTTGATAACATCAGGGGCATCTCCTGCTGTTTCTTTTTTATAATTATGGCTCTTGCCCATTGGAAGTTCTTGATCTAGAGTAATTTTCATTGTATTAGGGCTTGGTGTAGGCTCTATGGATATAATATTCAATTCAATCACCTTATTTTTATAATTTCTAATTTCAAGTTTAACATATTGAATAAGGTACATTCATATACAATGCTTTCAAATCGTTTTCACTCATTTTCTGCAAGCTCGGCTAAATAGGTCCATCGTTCAATTAAGTGCTCCAATTTCATATTTAATTCTGTTTCCTTCTTCATTAATTCCTCTAATTTCGCAAAATCACTACCTGCATTCGCCATCTCATTAACAACTTCTGCCAACAGACCTTCAGTTTGAGCAATTGTTTGATCGATTTCCTCCCATTCTTTTTTCTCCATATAAGTCATTTTTTTCTTTTTTACTTTCTCCTGAGTCTTCGTTGCAATCACTTTTGAAGGAGGTGTATTTTCTGTAGCAGATAAGGTGTTTTTTTCCATGTATTCACTATAATTTCCATAAAACGATTCTATTCTTCCTTCCCCTTTAAGGACCAAAAGTTGTTCAACAACCTTATCAAGAAAATAACGATCATGAGATACAGTGATGACAACTCCAGGAAAATCTTCCAAATAATCCTCCAATACTGTCAATGTCTGTGTATCAAGGTCATTTGTCGGCTCATCAAGTAGTAATACATTCGGTGCTGTCATCAAAATCTTTAATAAATATAATCTTCGTTTTTCTCCTCCTGATAGCTTTCGAATAGGTGTTCCATGGGTGTAAGATGGAAATAAAAAACGTTCAAGCATTTGTGCTGCTGTTACTATTTTTCCATCCGATGTCTCCACAATTTGAGCGGTCTCTTTGATATATTCAATCATTCGCATATTTTCATCCATATCTTCGCCTTCTTGTGTATAGTAGGCAATTTTCACCGTTTGACCCATGATGAACTCCCCATCATCTAATGGTATTCGTTGGGCAAGAATATTTAACAATGTAGATTTTCCGGTACCATTCTGTCCGATAATACCAATCCGATCTCCAGGTTTAACAATCAAATCAAACTGATTAAGAATCGTTTTCTTGCCAAATCTTTTTGAAGCATTTTTTAGTTCAAACACCTGTTTACCAAGCCTGCTTCCACTCATTGACAAATCCAGTTTATCCGCAGACGGCTTGCCACTAGAGATCTTTTTATTTAATTCTTCAAACCGTTGAATTCTAGCTTTTTGCTTGGTTGTACGAGCTTTTGCACCACGCCGGATCCATTCGAGTTCTTGCCTAAATAAGTTTTTTCTTTTTTCATACGTGGCTGCTTCATTTTCTTCACGAATCGATTTTGCTTCTAAAAAAGCAGCATAATTCCCCTTATAGCTGTATAGTTTACCGCCGTCCAATTCCAACATTCTATTTGTGACTCGATCCAAAAAGTAACGATCGTGAGAAACAAGGAGTATAGAACCTTTATATCTGCTCAAGTAGTCCTCAAGCCACTTAACGGTATCAAAATCCAAATGGTTCGTTGGCTCATCAAGTATCAATAAATCGGGTTCAGCAATCAAAGCTTGCGCCAAGGCGGCCCTTTTCTTTAGCCCGCCCGAAAGATGACCAATCTGTTGATTAAAATCATCAATACCCAATTTTGTCAGGATTGATTTTGCATTTGTGCTCGCATCCCATCCATCAATCGCATCCATTTGTTTTTGCAAGCGAAAAAGATCCTCTTGAACCCTTGTATCATTTGGGGAAATATTTAGTAATGTCAATGTCCTTTCGTATTCCCGCATAACCTTTAAGATTGGAGCATCTCCATCGAAAACCTGCTCAAGTACCGTTCGATTCGCATCAAAATCTGGCTGTTGGCTCAAATAAGCAATTGAATAGTCTTTTCCTGAAATCACTTTCCCTTCATCTGGGAGATCCAATCCTGCAACAATTTTTAATAAAGACGACTTGCCAGTACCATTTATCCCTATCAGCCCAACCCGATCATTTTCAGCAATGGTAAAGGAAATCTGCTTGAATAATTGTTTTTCTCCATATGTTTTTGAAATATTTTCAACTGATAGTATTTTCATAGTTCTCGTCCATTCCATTCACGATAAAATTGATCTAAAAATGCCTCCATCATTCTGTGACGCTCTTCAGCCATATTTTTCGCTGTTTTTGTATTCAATAAATCTCTCAATTTTAAGAGCTTTTCATAGAAATGATGGATACTAGTGGATTTTCCATTTCGGTATTCTTCTAAACTCATTTCTCGCCTAATCTGGATGCCCGGATCATAGATCGGTTGTCCCTTTTTCCCGCCGAAGGCAAAAACTCTAGCAATACCAATGGCGCCAATGGCATCAAGCCGGTCTGCATCTTGAACAATTTCTGCCTCAACCGTTTCTAATTTAGAAGCGTGACCACCCTTAAATGAAATTGTATAAACTATTTTTTTTATACGATCCTTTTCATTTGTTCCAATCGGCAAGGATTCTAGAAATGAATGAAGCTTTTGCTCACCTTTTTCCAAACTTTCATTTAGCTTTTCATCAGGGATATCGTGAAGTAATGCTGCCATTTCAATAATAAATGGGTCACCTTTTCCTTCTTTTCTACAAATATGTAATGCATTTCTCCGAACACGGTCCACATGAAACCAATCATGTCCTGTGGCATCATCCCCTAATTCTTTTCGAACAAATCTTTCGGTTTCTTCGATAATATTTTTTTTCACCTAGATCCACCTGCCTTTATCTATGATATTTTAACATAAAAAAATGACCTCAAAATATATTGAGGTCTTATTTTGTAACTCTCTATTTCATACCATTGAACCAACTAATGCCTAGGGTGTTTTCTCCTGCATGAACACCTATAACGGCTCCTAAAGGAGCTGTCGAAACTTTAAGTTCAGGATATGCTAGCTCCAGCTCACTGCGCCACTCATTTGCTTGCTCTTCGTATAGACCATACAATAGATATACTTCTTTAAAAGAATGTTTTTCATATGCTTGTTTAAAGTAATTTAAAATTCGTTCTTTTGCTTTATTTTCACTCCTAACCTTATCTTTAACAAATAAGGCCCCTTTATCAAAAGAGATGATTGGCTTTATATTTAACATACTGCCGAGGAAAAATTTTAACCCCGACAGCCTACCGCCTCGATGAAGCTGCTCTAAACTTCCGACTAATACGTAGGTTTCATTCGTATCTCTAATCTCTTCCATTTGTTTTATGACTTCTTGAAGATTTTCCCCTGCTTCTAGGAGTTCCATTCCTTTTTTCATCAGAGCTGACATTGGAAAAGAAAGAATATTGGAATCAACTACAGTAACCGGAATTTGCACCAGCTTGGCAGCTTGCTGACTAGATGATACTGTTCCACTTAGTTTTCCTGATAAGTGAACACTAATCACTTGATCATATTTTTTCTCCAGCTTTTCATACAATGCATGAAATGCCCCTACTGAAGGCTGAGAAGTTTTTGGAGGGCTTTTGAGCTGTTTTAACCTTTCAAATAATTGATTAGGAGTTAAGTTAATACCGTCCACAAATTCCTCACCATCTAAGATAACTGATAAAGGAACGCAATATACATCTGGATGGTTCATTAATTTTTCATCTAAATAGGCCGTGCTATCCGTAACCCAGGCAGTTTTTAGCAATAGAAATGCCTCCTCGTCATTATTAGTACCTACTACTAATAGTAACTTTTAAATTAAACGATGTAAATATTGTAAAAGGCAAAAAATGAAACCAGTTATAAAACTGGTCTCATTTAGCTCGAAGAAATTCATACAATCTTTCTAAGGTGATGAACATATATCTAGTCATTTCAAGTAAATCTTCCATTTGTTCTTCGGTAATCATTCTGTTAAAGTCAATGGTTACTACATTCTTGATTGTTTCCTGTCTATTTAATGGGTTCCATTTTACATGCTGTGTAATTGTTCTAGAATGTCCCCAAATATCTAAAATAATCGTTTCTATTGTTTGATAGTAATTGGTTTCATTAGGATGAAGTAGAGTAAAAAACAGTTTAACGAACGCACCTGAG
Source organism: Neobacillus sedimentimangrovi (assembly GCF_010614825.1). Lineage (NCBI taxonomy): Bacteria > Bacillati > Bacillota > Bacilli > Caryophanales > Bacillaceae > Neobacillus > Neobacillus sedimentimangrovi. The sequence goes on along the minus strand of NZ_JAAFZF010000023.1, from coordinate 30,485 downwards.
AGCTTGCCTGAGTTGGATTCGGGGGTAAGTTCTGCTGCCAAATTGGAGATCCCTGAATGTAATTCTATTGTTGCTGATGTAGTTCTTTCGCTATCTTGAGGAAATGTAAAACTAATATTAAACTGTCGGGACATCTTGGCTATATTAACCCAATCATTTCTATCTATAATAATAATATCCCCAGCCATTTCATGATCATACAGGGCACCTTCAATAATAACCTTCATGTTATCAAAGGCTGTTGGATCAAACATTTACTTCGACTCCTTTAGAAAAGACCAAGCGCATTTCCTTTTTCATCTACATCCATCTTTAAGGCAGCTGGTTCCTTCGGAAGACCAGGCATTGTCATAACCTCTCCCGTTAAAGCAACAATAAACCCTGCACCAATAGATGGCTTAAATTCTCTGACGGTAATTGTAAAATCATACGGACGACCCAGTTTGGAAGGATCATCTGATAATGAATATTGAGTTTTAGCCATACAAATTGGTAAATTAGACCAACCAAACTTTTCAAACTCAATTAATTGCTTTTTCGCTTTCGCTGAAAACTCAACATCCTTTCCACCATAAACTTTTTGAACGATCGTTCTGACCTTTTCTTCTATAGAATCAGAAAGATCATATAATGGTTTAAAGTTATTTTCAGCTGATTCTATCGTTGAAAGAAGTCTTTTAGCTAATTCAAGACCACCCTCACCGCCTTTTTCCCAAACCTCAGTAATGGCTGCAGGGACATTTTCTTCTTTACACCATTCTAATAATGTTTGAATTTCTTGGTCCGTATCGGTCATAAATCTATTAATCGCAACAACTACTGGAAGGCCAAAACTTTTAATCGTATTGATATGCTTTTTGAGATTGGCAATTCCAATTGTCAATGATGCAGCACTATTTTCATCTGCTAGTTTATGTTTTGGAACACCATCATGCATTTTTAATGCGCGTATAGTGGCCACGACCACCACTGCAGCAGGATAAATACCTGCACTTCTTGATTTGATATGTAAAAATTTTTCTGCCCCCAAATCAGCACCAAAACCAGCTTCTGTTATGACATAATCAGCCAACTTAGAAGCAGTCATAGTGGCAATAACACTATTACAGCCATGTGCAATATTCGCAAAAGGACCACCGTGAATAAGAGCAGGTGTATGCTCAATTGTTTGAACCAAATTTGGCTTTACAGCATCTTTCAGCAATAAAGTTAATGCACCTTCAACCCCTAAATCCCCAACAGTCACGGGTTCTTTATGAACATTATAAGCAACCACTATTTTGGACAACCGATGTTTTAAATCCTTTAAATCCTTAGCCAAACATAGGACAGCCATTATTTCGGATGCTACTGTAATATCAAATCCATCCTCCCTAGGAACACCTTGAAGAGGACCACCAAGTCCAACAATTACCTTTCTTAAGGCACGATCATTTAAATCCATCACACGCTTCCATACAATACGGCGCTGATCGATTTTCAATTCATTCCCTTGCTGGAGGTGATTATCGATTAATGCAGCCAGGGCATTATTTGCTGTTGTGATTGCATGCATATCTCCGGTGAAGTGAAGATTAATATCCTCCATTGGCAATACTTGCGCGTATCCTCCTCCAGTAGCCCCACCTTTAATTCCCATCGTTGGCCCGAGCGACGGTTCTCGCATTGCAATCATTGCTTTTTTCCCTAACCGGTTAAATGCATCACCGAGCCCAACTGTTACTGTTGATTTCCCTTCTCCAGCCGGTGTAGGATTAATAGATGTCACTAAAATAATCTTTCCTGATTGCTTAGTTTGAAGTCTTGCCAATGCCTCATTCGAAATTTTAGCTTTGTATTTTCCATACAGTTCAAGGTCTTCCTCTGCTAATCCAATATTTTTAGCAATTTCAGTGATCGGCTTCATTTTTGCTGCTTGTGCGATTTCGATGTCTGACTTAACAATTGTTCCGATTCCCAACATAATCCCCCGCATTCAACATAAAATCAATCTACCTCTATATTGTAACAAAAGAGTATTTTCATTCCGACAAAAAAATTAGAGATAGGTTTACTCAAATGAATCTTCCAGTTTATTATAAGTGTATTAAATTTTTTAAATATTCATTGACTTATTCAATGTATCGTTGTATTAATGAATGTATCATACAACCAAATAAGGGGGGATTTTCAAGTGCCTATTAATATTCCAAAACTTTTGCCTGCTAGGGAGATTTTAGAAAAAGAAAATATTTTTATCATGGATGACGAACGAGCTGTCAGCCAGGATATTAGACCTTTAAATATTCTGATATTGAATTTAATGCCTGAAAAGGAAAAAGCAGAAACACAGATTTTAAGATTACTAGGAAATACACCATTACAGGTAAATGTTAAGTTTTTAAAGACAATCTCATACGAATCGACCCATACTAGCAAACAACATTTAGAACAGTTTTATACCACCTTTTCAAATGTACATCGTCAAAAATTCGATGGAATGATCATTACCGGCGCTCCAGTAGAGTTATTAGAATTTAACCAAGTTAAATATTGGACTGAATTAACTGAAATCATGGAATGGACAAAAACAAACATCACATCAACTCTACATATTTGCTGGGGTGCACAAGCTGCCCTATTCTATCATTATGGAATCGGAAAATTTGAGCTACCTCGTAAATGTTCAGGAATATATGCCCACCGCATTTTTGAACAAAATGAAATATTATTAAGGGGCTTTGATGATCATTTTTATGCACCGCATTCCCGGTATACCGATGTATCGATTGATGCCATTAACAACCATCCGGAATTAAAATTGTTAGCTGCTTCTGATGATGCGGGTCCCTTATTAATTGCATCCAAAGATAGAAAACATGTTATGATTACAGGGCACTTGGAATATGATTCAGATACATTAGCACAAGAATATAAAAGGGATTTAAACAAAGGATTAAAAATTCATATCCCTGAAAACTATTTTCCAAATAATGATCCTTCCCAACCTCCAGTTAATCGTTGGCGTTCTCATGGTCATCTCTTCTTTTCAAACTGGCTTAACTATTATGTATATCAGGAAACACCCTATATATGGGAATAAAAAACTCGTCATATTGAGGCGAGTTTTTTTGTCATTTTTAGATTAAATTCTACTTTCTTTAGAAATAATAAAAATGAATTGTAGAAAGGAGGACTTTCTCTGGAAACGATTGTCGCATTACATAGGAATCATTTTGGGGAAATCATCAGTTTCGTAACATCAGAAGGTAGAGTTATATCATACAAAAAAGCAATTATCGAGGCTGAAAATGGCTTACTAAATGGGGTACATACACATATTGACTCAGAAGGACACGTATCCCTATTACCTGATCATGCTCAAACCTTTGATCACTATCCGAATTTATTTTAAAAGCACCTGGCAATTTTTAACCAGGTGCTTTTTTCATTCAACATTTTCATTTTGTCTTTGAATTTCTGCTAGGGCTTCAATTCGGCTTGGTTCTTCTTCAAAAAATTGAACAAGATCACCAATCCGGTCAATGGCATCCCAGCTTAAATGGTGCTCAATTCCTTCCACATCTTTATATATGTTTTCTTCTTTAACACCAATAATTTTAAGAAATTGTTCAAGCAAGTCATGTCTAAAAACGAGGCGTTTCCCAATTTTTTTCCCTTTTGCAGTTAAACTAAACCCTCTATATTTTTCATAAACTAAATATTCATCTTTATCAAGCTTTTGAACCATTTTTGTTACTGAGGAGGGATGTACAGATAACGCTTCGGCAATATCAGATACCCTGGCGTATCCTTTTTCTTCAATTAAATTATAAATTTGTTCAATATAATCTTCCATACTCGGTGTTGGCATCCCTTACCCTCCAAATTCCGTATTCATAAAAAAGTTTCCTATTGACAATATACCTTCAAGTATTGAGCTTGCTCAAAAGGTTTATTTACGCTATATTATTTTAGCCTATGTTTAGGTTAGGGTTCAACCAATATCTTTATTTAAAAAATTTGTTTAAGGTTAGCGATAAGCTCTCAAAATCGCTTAGAAATATCATTACCTAGTATTTTTAAATAGTTCACGATTATGGCCACCTTAATAATACACTTGCTCCCATTTTGTGAATAAATAATAATGAGCAATCGGTTACCTTAGACAAGTAGTCATTTAATAATCAGGTCTAGAAATTGTAGTAGCAGCTAGGGATTTACTTGAGTGGATGATACAATAACCATTTTGCTGATCCATACTTTTTTAACACTTTTAACGTTCTACTTTTCAAGAAATTCCATCTTCCAACTAAAATATTCGTTATCAGGATTTTTCTCATAGCGTAAATTAGCGTTAAACTTATTCCCTTTTTTACTCGTTAGACCTTTGACAAAAACCACTCCATTTTTTAATAGACTCTTTACCATCGTTTTTGTAGGTTTCTTTTTCATAGCGGCTAAATATTTGTCATTTTTCCAAATGACAAATTTGCAACCGTTTTTCCAATTACTGCATCCAAAACCTTTTTGTCCTTCAATAATTCCATGTCCACAAACAGGACATTTTCCAAGAATCTCAACGGATTTCTTTTCCTTTGATACTTCATTTATTATGAAGTCTCTTTCATTTTTTATTGTTTTAACTGCCTCTGTTGTAAAATCAAAAATTAAATTCAAAAAACTTTCTTTACTAAACTTTTGCTTTTCAATATCAGATAATGTTTTTTCTAATCTACCGGTAAATTCTAAGTCAAATAATTCCTTTACCGGAAATGTTTCAACTAACTTTCTTCCCAGTTCCGTACATATTAAATTTTTATTTTGAATAGTAATATAGCCGACATCTTTTAACTTTTTAATGGTTTCAGCTCTTGTCGCTGGAGTACCAATGCTAAAACCACTTAAAATAGCTGCCATCATTTCTTCACTATCATCATCCTCTTTGTCTCTACCCTTACCACATGTTTCCATTACTCTTAATAATGTTTTTTCTGTATGATGCTTCGGTGGCTTTGTCACATGTGTGCTCAATTGGTAATCTTCAATACTAACGATCTCATTTATATTAATGAACGGTAATATAGTATCCTTCGATTCAACATTCTCTACTTTTTTCCATCCTTCAACTAACTGTACTTTCCCCTTTGATTTAAACAGTCCTTTTATTCCATCATTATTCACTTTGGTGATAATTTTCGTTTCTTCATACTCAGCATTAGGCATAAACTGCATAATGAATCGATTTTTAATCGCATTATAAATAATTTCTTCATCCCTCGATAATGATTTTGGAAGTAAATATGTCGGAATAATCGCACTGTGACTTTCTACTTTTGAATTATCAAAAATACGTTTCTTTTTTACAAAAGTAATTTCATTTTCATATGGTAAACCTTTTTTTAAATTATTAAGTACATTAGCTGCCTTATCTACTAAACTTTCTTCCAATACTACACTTGCAGTACGTGGATATGTAATATATTTCTTTTCATAAAGTGATTGAGCCACGTTTAAGACTTTATCAGAAGTCCATCCCTTATATTTACTAGTTATAAAACCTTGTAAGTTCGAAAGATTAAATAAATAGGGCGGATATTCCTTTTTTAATTCAACCTTTTTGTCAATGATTGTGGCGGTTTGTTTTTTTAATACTTGTTGGACTAATTCCAATGTTTCCTTATTCTTAAATTTATCCTCCTCATCTTCCACATAGATACCACTGTACTCATTACCATCCTTAGTTATAAATGTGGCTGTGAGTTTAAAATATTCTTCTGGTACAAAGTTTTCAATTTCCTTATCTCGATCATAAATAATTTTTAAAGTTGGTAAAAGCACTCTTCCAATGTTTAGCGCCTTTCCAGAACCTTTCTGATACTTCAATGTTGCTACAGAGGTTAAGTTTATCCCAATTACCCAATCTGCCCACTGACGGCTAATACCTGCGTCTAGAAGTGGCCTCATTTCTGTATTTAACTTTAATTTTTGAAGTCCTTTTAAAACTTCATCTGGAGTCCATTCGTTCAATAATAACCGATATACTTGTTTTTTTGTCTTGAGATTATAAATAATTGTATCCCCAATAACTTGTCCTTCCCGATCATAATCACAGGCGGATATGACTGAATCAACATCATTTCGTTTGATTAACTGGTATATTATTTTTAACTGCTTTTTTGCACCAAAATCTTCTTTATCTTTATTACGAGGATCACTTTTTACTTTATAGCGAAATTGAGAGGGGATAAATGGGAAGTTTTCCATTCTCCACCTTGTCATTCCCTCATCGTAATCTTTTACATCATAAAGTTGTAATAAATGTCCAAATGCCCATGTAACAATATAATCTTTCCCTTCAAAGTAACCATCTTTCCTATTTTTAATATTTAAGGCATCCGCAATATTTTTTGCGACTGATGGCTTTTCTGTAATAATCAATCTAACCATGAAGATACCTCCATCTCACCCCTTTATTGTTTCATTTATATAAACATGGAGCCAAGCTGGGTCCTTTTCTCTAATTTTTCAGGGGTCATGTATTTTTATCTTTAACAAAAGAACAAAACTATGCCCTTTATTTTATTCATTAATATAATTATAAGTAAAGAATGATAAATACATTGTAAAATCATTTTGTTTCAAAATATACTTTTGTAAAATAGAATAAAAATTCATCTGATTTTTTCAAAATAAAAATAATAATAAAAAAAGAGCAGCCGATTAACTGCTCCTCATATAGATTCATTTGAAAAGGGATTCTTTATTATACCAATTTTCCTCAGAAATAATATTTGATACGGTAATTATAAAAGATGGGATCCTTTCAATTTCAAAAATGATAGCACCAAAATTTTTGGTAAACAGGATAAAGGCACTGCCATGAGAAAACTTTGTTAATCTTGTTCCTATTTGCTGCAATGACATGAATATCGCTTGTTTTTCTGCATCTTCTATAGATACTTGCGGAGAGAATCGTAAGATCCATTCCACACCCTCTATTGTAAATCGGAACATAAATCCCACCCCACCCGAAACGTTATTAATTTACAATATGAGAGAGACAAGGATTTATGTTAGCCATTTTCCTTCTTGAAATATTTTTCATTTTATTGAGAATTCATCCTCTTTTCTTAAAAAAGACCTTTCGTTTCTTGACTGTCTATTTCCAATATTGTATATTTAAATCATCATGTAATCGAATACATAGCAAGTTCGCTGCGTTTTTTATTACATGGTAATTTTTATCTTTGGCACCTTTATTTGGTGTCTTGAAAGGCTTAGGAGGACGAAGTAAATGCAAAACGGTAAAGTAAAATGGTTTAACAATGAGAAAGGCTTCGGTTTTATCGAAGTGGAAGGCGGCGACGATGTATTCGTACATTTCAGCGCTATCCAAGGCGAAGGCTATAAATCATTAGAAGAAGGCCAAGAAGTTTCTTTTGAAATCGTTCAAGGAAACCGTGGGCCACAAGCTGCTAACGTAGTTAAACTATAATTTATAATCATGATGATTAAAGGCTGACCTAAGTCAGCCTTTTTATTGTTTCTTAAAGTCCGTATTCATTTAATTTTTTCCCAAATTCCTTAATTTTTTCCCCAACTGTACATTGTGAAATACAAAAACGATGGGCCGTTCTTTTACCACATTCTTTCTTTAATTGCCTGTGCACAAAACATCCTACACAGAATTCATTCATAATGTTTTCTACTTGGCTTAAAAGTTCCTTTCTGACATCTCGTTCCACAAATAAATCGAAACCTCCGTCTCCTTATAGAATAATTGTTTTTGCATAGATTTCCTTTCCTTCAAGCGCCTGTGTTGCAAGCTTATCCGCTTCTTTGTTATCTTTTCTGGATATAACTGTATAACGTGGCCTAATCCCCATTTTATTTATCTTTTCTTCGATTCGATCCAGCCAACGGTTTAGGACATCTTCATAGCATGGCCATTCTCCTTCAAGCTGTTTTAAAACAACCTGGGAGTCCCCTTTTATTTCACACGTTTTATATTCAACCCCCAATTCTTCCAAAATCCCTAATGCGAAATATAAGGCGGCATATTCTGCTTCATTATTCGTTTCCATTTCGTTGATTAAATTGTTGGCACGGATACGGTATTTCTTTTTTCCTTGATGATAAAAAATCACAGCACCAAGGCCAGCTTGATAAGTTTCCTTTTGAAATCCACCGTCAAAATAGAGGGTAATATCATGAGGTTCTTCCTCTATTTCTGTTAATAATTTTCTCATTTCCTTCATATTCCAGCTGACGCCCATTTCATCGTAAAAATACAAATCAGTTACTTTCCCATTACGTTCAAGCTCCTCACCCAACTGAATGGCTGATTCAGCAGAAATCCAATCCGAGGAGCATTGGACTTTCTCCTTATTCTTTAAGATTTGTTTCCATTCAATTCTATAATTCATTGCTTTCAGCCCTTCTTTAATTACTAACTAATTTCATTCTTTCTCACAATTTAAAGTTCCATATTTCACGTAATATTAAATACGAAAAATTATTTATCCTTATAGTGTTAATATATGATAAACTTCCATTTATATAAGATAAAGGAAAGAATCGGAGGCATATACCAAATGAAAAAAACAATTATTGCAGATTTTAGCTTACTTTTTGTTGCATTAATTTGGGGGATGACCTTTGTTCTCGTGCAAAATGCGATTGATTATTTAGAACCGTTTGCCTTTAATGGTATACGATTCTTTCTTGCAGCCCTATTACTACTAGCAAGTCTACTAATTTTTGATAAAAAGGCACTTAAACAATTCGATTTTAAAATCATTATTACTGGCATATTTATTGGTTTTTGGCTTTTCCTTGGCTATGTCACACAAACGATTGGTCTACAATACACCACTTCCTCTAAGGCAGGTTTTATAACTGGACTAAGCGTTGTACTAGTACCATTGTTTTCCATGATTTTATTAAAACAGATTCCAAGTAAAAACGCGATTTTCGGTGTACTTACAGCAACTGTTGGCCTGTTCTTTCTAACGATGATCGATGTGACAGCAATTAACAGGGGAGATGGATTTGTGTTTGTTTGTGCCATAAGTTTCGCCCTGCACATTATTTTTACTGGTAAATTTTCGAGTAAATATCCTACACTTTTATTGACTATTTTACAAATCTCGACAGTTTCAATATTATCCCTAATATCCTCTTTTATATTCGAAGATTGGAAAAAATCAATGAGTACTGACATGTTATTTACAAAATCTGTAATCACTGCGCTAATTATTACAAGTGTATTTGCGACAGCATTAGCTTTTTTTATCCAAACTAATTTTCAAAAATATACCTCTACAACTCGGGTGGCGATTATTTTTGCAATGGAGCCCGTATTTGCAGCCATTACAGGTTACTATTGGGCAAATGAACACCTATCTTCCAGTGCTATTATTGGATGTTTTCTCATTTTTACCGGAATGATCTTTGCAGAACTTCCTAAAAAGAATTTTTCCATTCTAACCAAAGACAAAAGTATAGAAGGATAATAAAAACAGAACTCCCTTTTCGAAAAAAGAGGAGTTCTGTTTGTTTTATATTGCAAGTAGTTCGTGGTCTTTTACAAACCTAATGGCGTCCCTTCTAGTATGAATTTGATTCTTCACAAACGTTTCCAGCAAAGATACATAAAAACTGCCATCAAATTTTTTTTGAGCTTTTAACGTTAATTCGATTGCAGTATTGATAATTTCATCTGATGCATTTGTATAATGCTTTCCAAAGTAAATAAAACCGACAACATCTTCTTGAAATTGAAACCCTTTCCCTCTCAAGTATTGCAAATATTCATCCACAGTTTGCATGGAAAAAACCAACCCTCTCCAACTATGTTGAAAATCCCTTTAAAATTTTAACTTAAATTTCGACAATTTTCTATCTTTTTCTGTGAAATGGTGTCCTATCAGTCCAACTAGAATACCTAGAACGGCTCCTCCAAGGACCTCTTCAGGTTCATGGCCTAACATTTCTTTTAATTTTTTTGGGGATTTTTCTTTAAATTCCATGCTTTCTTCCTTATGAATTTTCTCAATTAACTCATTTAAGGAATTAACTTTTAATGTTAATTCCCCTGTCTGTCTTCTTACTCCTTGGGCATCATACATAACAATCAATCCGTAGATTAGTGATAAAGCAAAGTCTACTGTCGATAATCCTCTTCTTAACGCGATAAACGTTGTTAAGGTAGAGACTCCTGCAGAATGAGAACTAGGCATTCCTCCAGTACCAAAAAACAATTCTGGTCTCCATTCCTTCTTTTTTAAATAATGAATTGGAATTTTTAATCCTTGAGCGAGCCCAATGCTTAGCAATGCTAAATAAACACCTTTGTTCATTTTATCCCCCCTTATGTTAGTGTGAGAAAGCGTGAGTTTTATTATTCTAACTGGAAATACTACAAACATGGAGGTGAATCAATGTGGGTAAAAAGAAAGGAGCAAGCCGGGGAGTAAAAGCTTCAGGTGTAAATCCACAAGGGTACGGCCAAGATGCTGAATTTGCTGAATCACCCAAAAGTGAACTAGAAAACAGAGCAAAAAAATCAAATACAAAAATTTAAATTTTAAAAAGTGCAAGTGCCTTTTTAACAGCAGCGTATGGATTCCTCCTAAAGTTTTCACATTGAGGTTTAACAACGCTATTGTTTCCAAAGTATTCCTTTTATTATTACCTAATACATTTCGGGAGAAAAGTGAAACGTCACACTGAGAACGAGCTTACACTATGGTCAAATAACTTATATTTTTTAAAAAACTGGCTGTCTAAATTTAAAGACAGCCAGTGAAATGTTGCGTTTAGGAAATATATTTTTCCTCCATCGGAAGAAGACGGTTGATGCTGCGAAGCTCTAAATCCATTAATTTTTTCATTGCTTTTTCTTTTTCAATTATTAGCAATGATTCTTCTAAACTACAGCTAACCGGGACATCACATTTAATTTCAGCCAACCTTCTATACAAATGGAGCATGTCCCTATCTTGCTCAATTTTTGTTTTTTGTGAATTAGTCAATTTGTTAAGGTTGGAAATAATACCATCAATATGCTCAAATTGTTGGAGCAATTTAAGAGCCGTTTTTTCCCCAATTCCCCGAACTCCAGGATAATTATCACTTGCATCTCCCATCAATGCCTTTAAATCAATTAATTGACTTGGGAAAATACCTTTTTCCTCGTAAAAAGATTGAGGGGTATGCACTTGGTAATTTCCAAAACCTTTTTTCAACATGATTACTGAGATCCGTTCATCTAACAGTTGTAAAATATCTTGGTCCCCCGTTAAGATGAAAACATGTACATGTTCCTTCATTTTTTTGGCAATCGTACCGATGCAGTCATCCGCTTCAAAGCCTTCCAATCCAATGTTAGGAATATTAAAAGATTCAACTACTTCTTTTGCTAAGTCAAATTGGGGGATTAATTCCACTGGAGGTTCTCCCCTATTTCCTTTGTAGTCCGGGTATAATTCTGTTCTAAAGGTCTTACTTCCCATATCCCAGCAAACGGCCAAGTGAGTTGGTTTAAATCTAGATACAGCGGTAAACATATGCTTTATAAAGCCGTGAATTCCATTCGTCGGAATACCTTTTGAATTTATCATATATTGGCCAGAAACAGCCGTTGCATAAAAGGCTCGAAATAATAGAGCCATACCGTCAACAAGCATGAGTGAAGGATTTTGTTGATTCATCATGGACCTCCCAAATCATTCGAAAATGGTATGTTGTTCATTATACCATAAAAAGCTTAATCTATTTTATTTTCATCATAGGAGATCCAATCGCTGAAGCTACCTACATAAAGCCTTACATTTTGAAATCCCGCTTCTTTTAAAGCTAAAAAGTTCGGACATGCTGTAACTCCTGAACCGCAGTATACGATGATTTGTTTGGCCGGATTAACGTCTGAAAAACGTTGCTTTTGTTCCTCTAAGGAATTAAATATACCGTTATTTAGCCCTTTTAACCAAGGCTTATTTATTGCCCCAGGAATATGCCCAGCTTTTTTATCAATCGGTTCTTCTATGCCTAAAAATCTTTTCTCCTCGCGTGAGTCAATTAATAAAATGTCATCTCTTTTGCCAAATACCGCGTCTCTAACTTCTTCCATAGAAGCCATTAATTCATGCTTTGGTTGGGGATTAAATTTTGCCATTTCATAGGATGGTATCTCAGTAGAAACTGGATAACCTGCCTTGGACCATTGTTTATATCCACCATTCAATACATAAACCTTTTCATGACCAAGGTACTGCAACAACCACCAAAAACGCGCTGCAAACGCACTCTCCCCATTGTCATAAGCAATAATTGTTTTCGTTTGATCAATACCCGCTTTTTCAAGTTTACGGCATAATACTTCGATATCTGGCATTGGATGTCGTCCACCGTGTACTTGAACAGGACCAGATAAGTCTTTTTCTAAATCAAAATAAACCGCACCTGGCAAATGGCCTTCTAAATACTCATTTTTCCCTTTTTTAGGATCTGATAATGTAAAACGGCAATCGACAATCCTTATGTTGCTGTCATACAAATTTTCTTTTAGCCATTCTTTCTCCACAACGTATTTCACGATCCTCACCCCTATTCGTTCTATTGGCCAATTTCACTTTGAATCTTTGTTAAAACTTCCACAGAAACACCACCGTCCAATGTCGCGAGAAGGCTTAAATAAAAATCATTTACCTGCTCTTTCATTTGATTTATAAGGAGGTTAAACTCCTCTGACAATTCTTCTGTGAAATGGTGGATCATCCGCTCCCCTTCTTTCTTAAGATAGTTATCTGCAGGAGAATTTAAGACATGGTTAAGCTCATCACTCATGAATTTCTTTTCATTTTTTTCAAAAAATGATCTTGGGTTATTAAAATATGATTTTGCTTTTGTAAACAAGTGTTGATCGAGATTTTGGAATGCTATAGGAAAATCAATTTCTTTTCCTTTTTTCTTTTCATAGATGGAGAAAGATAAATCTGGATTTATTTCTTTCAATTTTCTCACTAACGTTGATTGGTAATCCGACATAATCTTTTCTATGAACCGTTCTAGTCTTACAGTAGTAGCCCTCATTTCTTGTGCAAAATCAAAACCAAGACTTTCTAAAAATTCTTCCAATGCCGATTGCAAGGCTTTTTTCAAATTCCCTCCATCCACTCTTAATATCGAAGGATTAAAGGATTCTTTAAAGAAATCATTAAAACGGAAGAAGACACGCTGTTTTATATAATAAATTAATTCTTCAGCCTCCTGAAGAAGGTGATTCTTTAACGGTTCGACCGTTTCATTATTAAAGATCTGATTGATTGTGGATCTTTGTTTTTCTATATCCATACGTTTCTGCTCTTTAACAGATTGGTCTTCTTTCGCGCTGTGAATCAGTCGGTCAATTAATTCCCGAACACGATTGATTTCTTTTTGGGCAGAGGTAATTACCACATCTGTCAGGTCATGATTTATAAAATAATAAAACTCTTTCTCAAACCGGCTCATGCCCGAATTAAAGTCACTGTTATGGATGGTCTTCTCTTTTAGAGCATTCAAACTGGATAACGGATAGAGATGTGGTTTTCTAATCCCGTATTTAACAAGCTGCTCTGTGACATATTGAACCACTGCCTCTTTCTCTTCTTCATTTTCAGCAAGGTCAATTGCATTAATGATAAAGAACATTTTATCCAATTGGAAAGATTCTTTCACACGTCCCAGCTGGATTAAAAATTCACGGTCAGCTTTTGAAAATGCATGGTTATAATACGTAACAAAAAGAATGGCATCTGAATTTTTAATGTAATCAAAGGCAACACCCGTATGACGTGCATTGATGGAATCTGCTCCCGGTGTATCCACCAAGGTAATTCCCTTGCGAGTTAACTCACAATCATAGTAAAGCTCGATCCATTCAACAAAACAGGATCTTTCTTCTTTAGCTACAAATTCATGAAATTCAGTCACATTTGTTTGTAAGACGTTTCCAAGCCTATTCACATAAGTGTCATACCCTTTATTAAAAGCTTTTAGAAAGGCATAATGAGTTTTTTCTAATACCCCTTCCTGCCCTACCTCAATGAAAATCTGATCAATTAATTTAAACGCCTCCGCAAAATCCTTGGCTTGTAGATCAAATACCTTTAAGGAACGGTTTATGTCCTCTAACATCGACTCTCTTTCTTTAAATTTTACTAGGACTGTTCCATGCTGATAGTCTGCTGTTATAGGTTTAATTTTGTTGATAGCGGCTGTTGTAGGATTAGGCGAAACCGGTAAAACTTTTTCCCCTATTAATGCATTGGCAAAAGAAGATTTTCCAGCACTAAATGCCCCAAATAAGGCAACTGTAAATCCTTTATTTTCAAGCCTTGAAGCCTTCTCAACCAATTCGTTAGCAAGCTTTTGAAAACCCGGCAAATCCTGAATCAACTTCGCCACATGCTGAAGCTTCTTGACTGTCGCCTTTAAATGTTCCTCCGCATTTTCAACAGCTTTTCCTTCCTTCACAACCAAATTCTTTAGATGATCCGATTCAGGATGAATATCATTCGTCACCATTTTTTTATCTATTGTGCTAAGCACCGATTCTTGCACCGTAATAGGTTTAATTACTTCAAACTCTTCTTCTACCTTAGAAAAAAGATTGTTTGGATCTACAGAGTAAGTTTCGGTTTGGTTTAGCAGTTTATTAATGTCAGATTCCACTGCATTCAAGGTATCTTTGTATTTTTGAAGTTCAGAACGTGCTTTAATATATTTTTCAAGTTTCATATATTCTTTTTCATACTGCTGCTTTAATTTAACTGATTGCAGTTTCACCGCTTCTAACAATCGATTTCTAAATTCTGCCAATTCAAGTCTAGCCAATTTCTTAATTTCATTCGCAACATCTTCTGTGTAATGAAGTAGATATTCTCCAGATAAACGGGCGCCAGGCTTAACTGAATTAATTAACACATCTTTCTGGACTGCAATAGAGTAAGCTTGAGCCAAAACAAGCAGATCTCCTTGATCAAGCCCTTGTTCCTTTAACGTACGCAAAAGGAATTCACGTATATGCCACTCAACTTGAGTTTTCGTTTTATCTAATATATCCTGATAAAACTTTTCAAGTCTCGCCATTCTTTCCTCTTCGGTCTTTTTCTTGGCAAATAAGAAGCCTACTTTAAATTCCGGCTGACAAGCCTCTAAATAACCTTCAGCCAATGCCCTTGTTTCAAAAGGCATTAGATAGGCATTTTTTAATATTTGGCTAATTCCTTCATCAAATTCCTTTTCTTCATTTCTTCCATCTTCAGTGAATGTGTTTATATGTCCTTCTAGCCTCTGGTAGGTTCCTTCCAATTCTTCTTTTTCTTGCTCTGACAATTCAGTTAAAATGTTAATTAATGGATCCATCTTTTCTTCCATTTTTTTATTTAATTGTTGCAAATGATCTTGTGCAATCTTTTTTAAAGAGTGATACATGGAAGGTATTATTAATTCATCCTTAACCGCCAATTTATCATCAATAAATGACTTTAGATTTTGAAATTCATTGAATGGATGATCAGGGTTCTTTAGTGATGTATAAAAAATTCTAGAAGGACTTACTCCCCAAGATGCAAACGATTCCACTACACTTTTTTGAAAATCAAAAAAACTTAGTTCCTCCTCATTATGCTTATCAATTTGATTAACAATAAGGTAGATCTCTTTCCCCGCTTCCGTTAATTCCTTGGTAAACAGAAAATTCAATTCAGCCTGAACATGGTTATAGTCCATAACATAAAAAATTATGTCAGCTAGATGAATTGCAGACTCCGTAGCGATTCGGTGTGCGTCATCCGCTGAATCAATGCCAGGTGTATCCATTATGACAGTATTTTCCGGTAATTTGGAATGGCGATGACTAATCTCAATTGATTCAATAGCATCCCCATCTTTGCAATAATTTTTGACTAAATTATAATCATATGGAGCTAAATAAAGACGAGGTTTCTCATGTTTAAAAAACACTTTAGCATATTCATCACCGGATTTTACTGTTACTAAATTTGCACTGGTTGGGATCGGGCTTGAAGGTAGTAAATTTTCCCCAATTACCCGATTTATCATGGTTGATTTTCCTGCTGAAAAATGCCCACAAAAAGCAATTGAAAACTCTCGATTTCTAAGCTTTACAGCAAGCTGTTTAACTTTTTCAGCACTCAGAAAATCTTCTTTTTCTACATAGTATTCATGGAATGAAATCAATTTTTGTTTTAATGTTTCGACCGTTTCTTGTTGAACTGTTGTTTTTGCCATTTAAACTAATACCCCTTAAGAACGTTTTAATACGTTTATTTTATACGATAATTCAAACTTTTCCTATCTTGACATGTATATTCCCAAATAAAAACAAAAAAGCCGAAGACAAAAAAGTCTCTTCGGCTTTACTTTAAATAAGGTTATTGCGTAACATTCTTTAATACGTATTTCATAATAAATGCATAGATAATGATGGTCCCGCCTACGAACGCATAGGTCATATGTAGACACCTACCTTTTTAAGGTTGTGTTGAGAATGATTTTCATCCTTAATCAAATTTTATCACAGGTGATAATCATTTTCAATACTCCTCCGTATATGAAAACAATTATTTTACAATTTTCGGAATAAAGCGGTTGCAATCCTGAAATGCTCTTTTATATTCAGTTAAACTATTTAAGGCTTTCTCTTCCTCTTGTATGCGGATAGATAACAAGTACAGATTTATTATGGTAAATATTACGGATGTCCAAATGCATTGAAATAACATTGGAATCATCATAATCTCTGTGATTACAACTAAATAATTGGGATGTTTAATATACTTGTACGGTCCATTTTGTATTATTTTTGCATGGGGTTGTACAATAATTTTCGTATTCCAATATTTCCCTAATGTACAAATAACCCATATTCTAAGGATTTGTACAATGATAATGATCATCAATATTACCGGCCAAAATGAAGATAACCCTTGATTGAACATTATTTTTTCAACAATTAGTGAGATAAAGAATAATACATGGAGCAATACTATACTGCGATAATGTTTTTCTCCAAATTCTATAGCTCCTTGCAGCTTCATCCATTTCTCATTTTTTCTAGCAATTAAGAGTTCACCCATCCGCTGAAAGATAAGAATACAAATCATATAAATAAACGGAAAAATATCATTCATTCAAACCACCTTAACAATATTAATTCCGAACTAAATCCTGGCCCTAGAGCTACACAGAGTCCATAAGATCCTCTTGGGATTTTCTTCTCTAAATGCTGTTTAAGCACATAAAATATGGTCGCTGATGACATATTTCCATACTGTTTTAATACATACAAGGAATCCTCCAGCATGGATGATGGTAAATTTAAGGCATGCCCATAGGCATCTATAATCTTTTTACCACCAGGATGTGCGATAAAATAATCAATTTTCTTTAACTCAATATGATTTTTCTCCAAGAATGCATTCACATTCGGTTTTAGCCAGCTTTCTACAATATGAGGAATGTCCCTCGAAAAGATAACAAACAAACCATCGTTTTTTATGTCCCATCCCATTACATCCAATGAATTCGGCATCAACGTTGATTGGGTCGCCATAATCGAGGGAATCGTCTCTTTTTGCCGATACTGATCTATATTACTTTCATCACCGCATACTAAAGCACATGCCACCCCATCGGCAAACAGAGATGTCCCAATCAAATTACTTTTTGAAAGATCATTCTTTTGGAATGTTAAACTGCAAAACTCAACTGAAAGGACAAGTACCTTGGACTTCGGAAATGCTTGGCAATATTCATAAGCCCTCGATAGTCCAGCCACTCCTCCAGCACAACCAAGTCCCCAGATTGGAATCCTCTTTGTATGCTTATGAAATGGAAGGTGATTCATTATCCTTGCCTCTATACTGGGAGTGGCGAGTCCGGTAGATGTAATAAAAAAGATGGCATCAATTTCTTCATAAGGAATTCGATTTTTTAAAAAACTATTTTTGTTTAAACATGCTGAAATTGCTTTTGTCCCAAGGGTTACCGCTGCTTCAATAAATATACGATTCCGTTCCTCAAAACTATGGTTTTCGTGAAACCAATCAATATGATTTAATAAATGCCGCTTTTTAATCTCACCATTTTTAAAAACCGTCAGTAAGCGGTCGATATCCTTATAAGCAGCCCCGAATAGCTCTCGTACAAACTCTGCTACCTGTGATTGTGAAATTTGTACTGGCGGAATAACCTCTGCAACTGAAAGAATTGTGGGCATTCTCTCATTCTCCTTCATAACATAGGTAACAATAATTTCCCCGATTGGCTGTTCATTATTCAAAATAAAAAAAGCTTCCCCTACTTAAGGAGAAGCAAACGTTTTGAAGGTAGTTGTTGTTGTGCATTTTTATTATATCCTGAAATAAAAATACCTTCATTATATAAACATTTCCAATTTATTTATCTTTCAGGCTGCTTTTGTACCTCTATTATTATTTTATTTTTCACCAATTCTCCACAAACTTTACAATATTCTATTTTACTATATAAAAGACAACATTGATTGCAATAGTATTTCACCAATTAAACCACCACCGTTTCCAAAAAAAATAGATTATATGTTTATCATATTTTCATCCATTCTAAGTGGTGAGAAAAAATCTAAAATGTGAGGATACATATTTTTCTTTAGGCCCTTTTAATCAATTATCTGTATCACAGATAAAGTGTGATTGTTCACACTTTATTCATATTTACCTAGTACAAAAGTGATATAAATCACTGTTACATCAAGTTTTTAACATTAACATTGTAGTTACCTAAGGAATGAACAATTTGTGGATTTTATGGAATTTATCTTTTCCTTTCACAATTGTTTTGTATGATGAAAGTGAACTTAACTCAATTATTTTTACATGTTTTGAAGGGAGTGTTGATTATGGCGAAAACGGAACTAAAAACAAATCAAAAAACTCAAGTGGAAGATCGTTCTTCACTCAAGGGAACATTAGCATCCGTTTTCTTATTGGGACTATTTATCATAGTTTCATGGGTCAGTGTCTACTACTTATTCGTAGATCGTTTTTAATGATTAAGGGGGGAAAAGTTTATGCATATGCATAAATTTGAAAAAATTTGGCTGACTTTCGGTATAGGCTGTCTAGTCGTTTTTTTAACAGTCGTTGGCGTAAGCGCCTTCTACCTAGGGAATAAACCTGCGAGCTGTTTAACTACGATTGATCCTGAAAAGGTTACACAAACAAAGCCTTTTGATAAACCAGGACTCCATAAAGTCGAAGGAAAAGAATGGGATTATGAATTAGTTTTTGTTGCATCTGCCTTTTCCTATCAGCCTGCACAAGTAGAGGTACCACTAGGAGCAAAAGTTAAGGTGATTGCAACAACAACCGATGTTGTCCATGGTCTTGAAGTAGCGGGAACGAACATTAACATGATGCTTGAACCTGGCTATATCAATGAATATACAACAACATTTGATAAAGCCGGTGAATATCTAATCGTTTGTAATGAATACTGTGGGACTGGTCACCATTTAATGTTCTCAAAGATTGAGGTGGTAGAAAAATGATTAACGCAACAGCAGCAAAAATCAAGGTTGACCCTCGTGATGCTAAGCTTTCCATGGCACACTTCTTTGTCGCATTTACTGCACTTGCTCTCGGTGGATTAATGGGTCTCCTTCAAACGCTTGTTAGATCAGGCAAATTTGAACTACCTTTTGGAATTGGATATTATCAAGTACTAACTGTACACGGTGTATTAATGGGGCTAGTTCTTACAACTTTCTTTATTATGGGATTTCAATATGCTGCCGTCTCAAGAACTGCCGGCACTCATTCAAATGCAGCCAGACGTACAGGCTGGATTGGCTTTTGGTTAATGACAATTGGAACGCTTATGTCTGCCACAATGGTATTACTAAATGAAGCAACTGTCTTATATACATTCTACGCACCACTTCAAGCACATTGGATCTTTTATTTAGGCCTAACTTTCGTTGTAATAGGTAGCTGGATTGATGGTGCTGCACAAATTATGACCTATGCAAAATGGAGAAAAAACAACCCAGGACAACCAAGCCCTTTATTAAGCTTTATGGCTGTCATTAATACGGTGATGTGGATTGTTGCAACATTAGGGGTTGCTGCTACCGTTTTATTCCAATTACTGCCATGGTCACTCGGTTTGGTTGAAACAGTAGACGTGCTAATAAGCCGTACCCTATTCTGGTATTTTGGACATCCGCTAGTTTATTTCTGGTTACTTCCAGCTTACATGTGCTGGTATGCGATTATTCCAAAAATTATTGGTGGAAAAATTTTCTCAGATTCTTTAGCTCGTTTATCTTTTATTCTATTCTTGCTCTTTTCTATTCCTGTCGGATTTCATCACCAATTAACTGAGCCAGGTATTGATCCGGCTTGGAAATTTATACAAGTAATTTTAACTTTTATGGTTGTAATTCCATCATTAATGACAGCATTTTCTTTATTTGCTACATTTGAAAGATATGGTCGCAGCAAAGGAGCTACAGGACTATTTGGCTGGTTAAAAGTACTCCCATGGAATGATGCTCGATTTATCGTTCCTTTTATCGGAATGGCTTCATTTATCCCAGCAGGTGCAGGTGGTATTATCAATGCCTCTAACCAAATGGACCAAGTTGTTCATAATACAATTTGGGTAACCGGTCATTTCCATTTAACGGCTGCCACTTCCGTAGTATTAACGTTCTTTGGAATTTCCTATTGGCTAGTACCTCATCTTACTGGTCGAAAATTAACTAAAGCCATGAATAAATTAGGTATCATTCAGGCATGGGTTTGGTTTATCGGTATGGCTTTCATGTCAGGTGCCATGCACTTTCAAGGATTACTTGGTGGACCAAGACGTTCCTCATTCTCCACTTACGGCAACTCACAGCAAGCGCTTGAGTGGATTCCTTATCAAATTGCACAGGCAGTTGGAGGAACGATATTATTCCTTGGAATCATTTTAGTACTCATCATATTTATCAATCTTGCCTTCTTTGCACCAAAAGGGGAAGAGGAATTCCCAGTTGGGGAAGCAGAGAACTTATCAGAGAAAGCACCGATGGTATTTGAAAACTGGAAATTATGGCTTGGTATTACAGCAGCTCTCATTCTTTTTGCTTATACCATTCCATTTATCGATATTATTCAAAATGCACCACCGGGATCCAAAGGGTTCAAAACTTGGTAAAGCAATAATGAGGCTTCAATCTAACGGATTGAAGCTTTTTGTTTTTTTGGAATATTAATAAGCGTGACTGAAATTAAAATAATTATTGACCCAAGTGCTTGAATGATACCAAAACCTTCTTCATACAAAAAAACACCTAATAATGTCGCAACAACTGGTTCCACTGTTGCTACAATTGCTGCTTTACTTCCATCCAGCTGCTCAAGTCCCTTAGTATAAAATAAATATGCGATTACCGTAGGAACTAGACCCAAACCAACCCCATAAATAAATACATCCCTACTAAAGAGCATCATGCCCTTTTCCCATAGTCTTGTTAATGGTATTAATGCTAAAGAAGCTACTATAAAAGTATAATATGTAACTGTAAAAGGGGGATATTTTAATAAGGCAAATTTCCCAAATATCGTATATAAAGCATAACCAAAACCTGCTCCTAATCCAGTAATGATACCTATCATATTAATAGATGAAGTATCTCCAACCTGCACACCCGTGATGAGAATACACCCCAGAATTGTTCCGATAACAGAAACAACCTTAAGCCAATCCATTTTTTCCTTTAAAAAGAAATAAGATAAAACCGTGACAAATGCCGGTGCTGTATATAATAAAATTACAGCCATCGACAGGTTCATTTGATTTATGGAAGAAAAATAGCACCAATTAAACAAAACTATACTAAAAATTCCTGTCCCGATAAATAATTTCGCATCCTTAACTGAAATCACCATTTGTGATCGGTATTTTCTTATACCGATGAAGGTAAGCAACAAGGCTGCTATTACCACTCTTATAGTGACAATTTCCATAGAAGAAAACCCAATAAACGATAGTTTCCTTACAAAAATGGCAATAATCCCCCACAAAGAAGCACTTATGGCAATTAATAATATTGGTAGAGCTTTACTCAATTTCACTTATCTACCTTTCTACTATACTTCCCTAATATTTCTATTTTCACGTAAAATCCCCCCTTATATCTCAATTATTTTATCATACTTTTCAAAAAATAGGATTTGGGATGAATATAAAAAAAACAACAGAAATGGATTCTGTTGTAAAATAATTATAGAAAAAGAGGATGCATAGTATTATAAATGAATGTAACTAGAGAGGGTGTGACCTATCGAACACTTTGTGCCAATAGAAATTACTTTTTACTGATTGCCACTTTCCAGATTTCAGGGCCCTCTTCAAGGTATTCCCAAGTGAACTGCTCAGGTCTCTCCATCATAAACTGATAGAGAAGTGGTCTTGGATCGTGATCATTAACAATTTGCATTGTTTTACCAGATGCTAACTCATCAAAGGCTCTAAAAATGGTTGGATGTTTTTCCTTTGGGGGATAATCTGGTACATGAATTACTTTTTCATAAGTTTCCATTATATTCACTCCTTCTATGTAACTTCTTTCCCATTATAAATAATACTGTTCCTTTATTTAGTGAGTTCTGTCACACCAAAAACATGATCTTATGCATACTTAATTGCTTGGAGGTAATCTTTTGAAAGAGTTAATCGGAACATGTCATTCTTGTTCAAAAGAAATTTTCTGTTTAGAGGGATTTTTTAATGGAGTAGTTACAGATGAAAAAAGAATCTATTGCTTTCAATGCTATGCAACGTTGCAAAGCGACACCGACAATCCGCAAATTAATTAATGCGGATTGTTTTTTAATATTCATTCACAAAATTGTCATAATGAGAATGGTTTTCATTTATAAACTATGACACGCATCACATTTATAACAGGATTCCACTGTTACAATGTAGTTAAATAATAGGAATTATAAAGAAAGAGGCGATTTATCATGGCACAAAAAATCGTTGAACTGGATGTTCGTGAGGATTTAAAAAATAAAATTGAACCATTTCAAAAAATTATGGATGCTGTAAAAGAGTTAGAGAAAGATGATGTTTTTATTTTGCATGCACCATTTAAACCAGTACCTTTATTTGCGGTATTAAAAGCAAAGGGCTTTACTCATGATGCAGTAGAAATCGAAAAGAAACATTGGAAAGTAACATTTACTAAGAAAAATTAAATGAAAGAAAGGGGATCTATTATGATTCTTGATAATCGTGGGTTAGAACCTCCTCAGCCAATGATTCGTACTTTGACTGCATTAGAAAATTTAAAAGAAGGCGAAGTTTTAACAATTATTAATGACAGACGACCGATGTTTCTATATGAACAACTTGAAGAATTAGGTTATCAACAGCGAACAGAACAACAAGAAGACGGAAGTTTTAAAATTGAAATCTTCCGTTAAGAAGGTGAAGAAATTATGTTTCCGCAAAATTTAGGGAGTGAGACAAATATAAAACTCCCCTTTTCATTTATTCTTTTTAGTTTAGCCGCTCTAGTCTTTTCACAGGTCATGTTGCTCATTGGCGGTCAAATAATAGCAAACGGTAGTTTCAGAATTCCACCCATTTGGTCAGCGGCCCATTTATTAATCCTTGGATGGGCATTAATGGTTGCCATGGGGGCAATGTATCAACTAGTACCGGTTGCATTCTTAACAAAAATATGGAATGAAAAATTTGGGTTTATTCAATTTTTTGTTACAGCAGCAGGTATCACTAGTTTTTCATCCATGCTATATTTGTCCCCTCAATACGCGATGATTCCTGGGATCCTTACACTTGTGGGGATACTTATGTTTTTATTTCAAATGATGATGACTTTAAAAACCCAAAAATCCCCCAATATTTTAACTGCCTTTGTAGGCTCTGCATTATTTTGCTTACTCTTAACAATTGGTTTAGGGATCACATTACTATACATGATGAAAACGGGTGCTGGTTCAGAATATTATACGTCCATATTTAAGAGTCATCTGCTATTAGGATTAGCAGGTTGGTTTACCCTCTTAATTTTTGGATTTTCTTATAAAATGGTGCCCATGTTTTCACTTTCCCATGGTTATCCAATGACCCATGCTAGATATGTTTATGGAATATATATCACAGGACTATTTACTACACTCATTTCCTTTTTCAATGGTCAATATTTCTTGCTCATAACCGGTTTTCTTCTATTATTTATCGGCTTTTCTACTTTTAGTTGGCATATTAGCATCATAATCAAAAATAGAATGAAGAAAAAATTGGATAAACCATTTATGTTTGCATTAGCAGCCATTGGATTTGGAAATGTCATTCATTTAACTGCCTTAATTCTACTTTTAAGTCGTCATTTTGAAAATTTAGCAGGTCCAATCATCTACACTTATATTTTACTTTGGATTGTACTAAGTATTGCCGGATATTTGTATAAAATTGTTCCTTTTCTATGGTGGACGTATAAATATAGTAAGGATATTGGTAAAACAAAAGTTCCTACCTTAAAAGAGATGATGAATGAAAAAATAATCTCTCCAACTTTTTTTCTATTTATTGTTAATGTTTTCATAGTATTTTTTGCCATTATATTCAAACAAACGATATTTTTCACTATTGGGCAATTTTTGCTTTCTATTACATTTATTATCTTTGCTATTTCTATTGTTAAAGTTCTAAAGAAATAAAGGGGTGTTTTGTATGTGTTTAGAAGATAAAATTCTTGAAGCATTAAAAAGTGTTTATGACCCAGAATTAAGTATAAATGTAGTTGATTTAGGTTTAATTTATCAAATAAATATTTCCGATGAAAAAGATGTTACCATCAACATGACCTTAACAACACCAGGATGTCCACTCCATAACAGCATAACAAGCGGAGTCCGTCATTGTGTAGAAGCGATTGAAGAAGTTAGGAATGTCAAAGTTAACCTAGTATGGCAGCCTGCATGGTCACCGGATAAAATGACTGATGAGGGCCGCAGGGCTTTAAACAGATAGAGAAAATTAAGAGGGTATTCACCCTCTTTTTGTTTTACTCTGAACCTTTTCTGTAGATTTCCATTCTAAGTGCTCATATTCCGCACGCGTACCTCCCCCTCCAAACAATTGAGTGAGAAAAATGTAGCCTAAAACTTTGTGCAAAAAGTAGATTGTTCCTTTTCGGAAGAATTTTGTCACCACGACCAATGTTACGAAGGAAAAAGGAAACCAGAAAACTTATTTTTACACAGACGGCTAAAGAACCTTTATAATGCTTCTTATGCAAAAGGAAATGACACAAAAAGAATCCGTGTTACCTTGAATATTTAGAAACAATAACTCATCAAACGTTGGTATCCAATAAATTATTAAAAATAGAGGCTGAACCCCTAAAAAGTCGCTTATTGGCACCTTTTGGGTCAGCCCTATTCGATTTCATTCACTACTGGACATGTCGGTAATACGTCGAATATTTTTTCAACAATATCAGATTCAATATTTTTATCCATTAATATATGAATCGTACCTTGATCTTTTTCACTTCTGATCAATCGGCCAATTCCTTGACGAAGTCGTAATAACATGTACGGCAAATCTACTTCAGAAAAGGGATCTGTTACCCCTTCCCTTTTTGCTGTAAATACAGGGTCATTGGGTGGGAAAGGAAGTGAATAAATCAAAACATTTTCAAGTGATCTTCCAGGTATGTCAAGTCCTTCCCATAAATGGATAGAACATAACACAGACTGTTCTTCATTTTGAAATTTTGAAACGAGGTTGCTTATTTCCTCATCTCCTTCAAAATAAATAGTATAAGGGAGTTCTGTTTTTAACTTTTCCTTGACTAATTCCATTTCTTCTTTGTTATTGAACAGAACTAATGCCCGTCCCTCTGATTGACGAATGTTCTCAATCAGATAATGAATTTTCTTGTCATTATTACCTTCTTTAAATTTCGTTACAAATATCTTCATTTTTTCATCATAATCAAACGGCGAATCAACAGAAAAAGATAGATAATCACTAGCACCCAAGCTTGTTGCAATATAATCAAAATTCTTCTGATTTGACAGTGTTGCCGATGAAAAAATATAGGGCTTTTTATTAGAAAATACTTCTTCACTCATAAATTCTTCTACCATTCTTGGCATGATAACCAATGTTCGCTCCCCGCCCTGTTGTTCGAACCAGGAGATCCCCTTAATATCTTGTAGAAAAAGAGAAAGTGAATAGGTAATTTGATCTAAATATTCCTCAACAATTTTTAAATCATACTCATTAATAACATATAATTCACTTTCAAACACCAGCTCCTCTTCCAGTTCCTGAAGAGTGGTCAATAGCCGGGAGCAGTGTTGGATGACTATTGCGTTTTTTTGAATGGCTTGTTTTTCAGAGCCGGTGTTGGTGGAAAATTGAGCGATTGTATCAAAAAACACTTCATTCTCACATAATGCCTTTTCAATGGTATGTAATGTCTTTTCCCGAACATCATTTTCCATTAGCCTTGTAAGCAAGTTTTCAAGTGTATAATCCGTAAATCGATAGCTTAATGCTTTCTGAGCTGCATATTCAAGGAGGTGCCCTTCATCAAATACAACCGATGAGTGTTCAGGTAGCAAAGGAAGCTGTCCTTCACGTATCCTAGCGTTTTTCGTCCAAATATGTTCCATGTAAAAATCGTGAGAACAAATAATCAAATCCTTTGAATGGCGATAATATTCCCGATTTAGTGTAAGACCGCATCGATGGCGTTTGTCACATGAAAAACAATCCTGTAGAGGATCCCAGCTAATCTTTCTCCAAGTTTCATCAGATAAGGAAGGATAATCTTTCCTATCCCCATACTTTTCAAACTTTTGCATTGAACCTGTCATGTGAACAAAATCCGGTAATTGTTCATAAATCGATGCCGTTTCATCGAAATCGTCAGCATCTCTCATATGATCAAGTTTTTTTAAACATAGGTATTGATCTTGGGATTTAGCAAGTCGAACATCGATTTGTAACCCAAGAACCTGTTCCAATTTAGTAATATCCCCTTCTTTTTTAACAAGCTGCTCGATTAACGTCTCATCTGCGCAGGCAATGACCCCTGGCCTATTCGTATAGCGGGCATACATAATTGCATATAACAGGTATACAATCGTTTTCCCTGTACCGACACCAGCTTCGGCAAACATAATCCTTCTGTCTTTAAAAGCCTTTTCCAACTGAAAAGCCATGTAGATCTGTTCGTCACGAAGTTCAAATCCCGCTTCCGGTAAAATTTCATAAAATACATCGCCAATCCATTCGCTAAATTTCTCATAGAATGTTTCACTTTTTGAAATTGTAAATGGCAAACGGTTTTGCATTATATCCCTCCCCAAAAAAGAATAGCGCCTGTAAGACGCTAATCATTTACAGTTTTCACTTATTGATAGGAGGTTTTTTCCCCCAATATTGATAATAGTCTGTTTTAATAAATCCATTAAAAAGCTTTCTTTTCTTAGTAGCCGGTTTTCCATAAAAATGTTCAAAATCCTCATTCGAGGTGAGGATATAAATAGACCAAGTATCTAGCTTACTAAATGTTTGACCCATTTCTTTATACATCCGCTCTACGGCTGCTTTCTCTCCCAATCTTTCACCATAGGGAGGATTTCCGACAATTACTCCATATTCTTTATCAGTAGTAAAATCCTTTACTTGCATTTGTTTAAATTGAATTAAATCACCTAATCCTGCTTCAAATGCATTTTGCTGAGCTATTCTCACCATTCTGTGATCTATATCAGAACCAATAATTTCAAGTGGCTGGTCGTATTTAGCCAAATCCTCAGCTTCAGTTCGAACATCATTCCAAACTTTCTCCGGGATCCATTTCCATTGCTCAGAAACAAACTCCCTATTAAAGCCCGGTGCAATATTCTGTCCAATCATCGCAGCCTCAATAGGAATGGTTCCAGACCCGCAAAATGGATCGACAAATGGACGTTCAGGCCGCCAATTGGTGAGCATGACAAGGGCTGCCGCCAGCGTTTCCTTTAAAGGTGCCTCCCCTTGATCTGCCCGATAGCCGCGCTTATGAAGTCCACTTCCACTAGCATCAATCGTAATGGTAGCTACATCTTTTAATAAGGCCACTTCAATTCGATAAAGTGCACCTTTTTCCTCAAACCAATTTGTTTTATAATGCTTTTTCAATCGTTCCACAACGGCCTTTTTTACAATTGCTTGACAATCTGAAACACTAAAAAGCTTTGATTTAACAGATTTCCCAATAACAGGGAATTCCCCATCCTCTGGAATAAATTGCTCCCAAGGAAGAGCCTTTGTTCTCTCAAATAATTCATCAAAAGTGTGTGCTTTAAATTCACCAACTTTTATTTTAACCCGGTCCGCGGTGCGCAACCATAAATTACTTCGAGCGATCGCATATTCGTCTCCGTTATATGTAACTTTCCCATTTTCCACTTGACAATCATAACCAAGTGCTCGTACCTCTTTTGCAACTAAAGCTTCAAGCCCCATCGCTGCAGTCGCAATAATTTGATATTTTCCCATTGTTTCACCCTTGTATTGTATTTATTAACTTCCATTATTGTCTAATTTCAGCAGGTAAATTCAAACCAGTTTATACAAATAAAAAGCCCTCCCATATAGGAGAGCTGTAAATTTTTATCCTATTATTAATAACGTTCTATAAGCCATGTTCTGTTCCCAAGTACTTCAAGCGGCATTTCAGCCTCGTACTAAGGCGGTAATCATCTATCTACAGATTCAAACGAATCTGTCCTTCTCCTCGTTCATTTCCTCAGAGAAGGTGCCCCTACCATAATTTGGGTTTCTCGCTCGTGGGGTTTACCCGTTCCACCCTTCTCATTTCTAAGAAGGCATCGTCACTGTGGCACTTTTATAGGTAATCATACCATATCCAAAAGGACTTAGGTACTTTCCCAGCCGTCAGCTGGACTAAACCAGCTGCCCTAGCTTATGAATTCGCTAGGCACGAACACTACAAGCATCTCAGCTTGTGCGAGCATGGACTTTCCTCTACAATTTGCATACGCTCATTGCAGCGATTACCCGAACGTTATTAACTTTACATTCCATATTATATGTATTTAATTATGATTTTTCAATGGTTATTACTTGGAAATGTAAGAATACATTGTTAATCGTATAATTTACTTCCAAAAACATGCTTTTCTAGATTGGATAAACGCTTTAAAATGTCAAAGTTTGTTGTTCCAGCAGGTTGTGCAACAGGCTGCCTTTTAGTTGCCTCTTCAAGCTGTTTACGTAGTCTCAAATTTTCCTGCTGAAGTTCTTCAATTTCTTGATGGAACGTTCCATAGTCTTTAATAATTAAATCTAAAAATTTATCCACTTCTTCTTGTTTATAACCACGAACTGCGGTTTTGAATTCTTTTTCCAATATATCCTTTGCCGTTAATTTAACTTTATCTGATAGCATTCAAATCACCTCAAGTTTAGCCAATCATTACCTATTATTTTTTCAAAAATATTCGTTTTTGTCAATTTTCAATTACATGGAAGTAAACATCAAAAATCGACTTGTTTCATTTGCCCTTCTTCGACAATCATTTGCAGATCATAAAACGTAATAAGGTCGATAGGGTATTCATTTTTTTCCTGATATTTCAATCCAAATTCAAATATATATTTAGGGGTCCCCTCTTTATCCTGATCATAAAGCAATAACAGCCCATCCGATTTTTCAATCATAAATTGATTTTTCAAGTGGAATTGCCACGGATTTTCATACTTTTTTTTGGTTACCGAATTAACAAAATCAGCTTGTGCCAAAACAGTATGATACCACTCCCGGTTGTTTTCGTTCCAAGATGCTTCTTGTTCTAAAAATGGAGTAATAACCGCCAACTTAAGATCCGGATATTGAACCTTTAGGTCAAGGACAACCTCTGCGGCCCAAAGTTCTGCCCCTAGTTGTCCACTAATCAATATCCATTCCAAACCTTCATCTAGTTTTGACAGCAATGCCTTCTTAAACGCAGCTTTTATGTAATAAACGGACGGGTCGTTATTTTTAAATATTCCTAATTCATATGGTTTATAACCTGATATGGCTAATACCTTAATCAAGGACGGCCTCCTTATTAAAATTTTTCATAATTGGACAAACCTTTTTTTAAAATTAGCATAACATATTAATAAATAATACATGAATCGAGTAGGAGGGAGCGATTAACTCCCGTCCTCTCACACCACCGTACGTACGGTTCCGTATACGGCGGTTCAATTAAGATAATTGACGCAAGTCTTTATAACTTCCGTGAATAGCTGTTCTCTTTATGCCAGTGGTCACTCCACCCTCCAAGAGGTCTCCCACGGGATTCACCGCTTCCTCCCTCAAGTGAGGTACTACGTTTTCTGTGTTCATCATGACT